>JBAUIL010000321.1:0-8644 GCA_049682915.1 Ahrensia sp.
CTCCAAGAGGCGAGATCGCAAAGCAGCATTGAAATTGTTGCGAAAATTGATGCGCCGGCACGGGAAGCCCGCATGTATTGTTACGGATAAGTTGAAGTCTTACGGCGCAGCGCTGCGAGATCTTGGCGTCCATTCATCTCGGCACGAGAAAGATGGGCGCTGGATAAATAAGAGAGCTGAGAACTCGCATTTGCCATTTCTAAGGCGGGAGAGGGCGATGCTTCGGTTCCGGCGCATGCGAAGTTTACAAAAATTTGCCGCCGTCCACGGCTCAGTTTACAATCAACCTCCCGGCATTTGCTGCGCAATTGCCTGCCGGTCAACGCTTCAACCAGGAACGACATCTCTACAGCCGATCAGATTTCAAACAAGCCCGAACCAATCGCCTAGCAATTGATTGCGAGCAATCAATGCGAAAGGCCGCGTTCAACGAATGGCGCCAACTTTTTGCAGCATGAAATTCGTGTTAAATTGCGAACAGAAACCGGTTATCGTTTGTCTAGCACCCCACTTACCGTTGTTGTGGCGATCGTGGGCTAGGGCGCACTGACAGTGCTGAGCGTTGCAGTGACCAAGAGAATGGCGGTGAGTAGGGCTGCCTCAAGCTTCAGGGAGCGGCTCATCCGCGTTCCGGCACCAGGCACATCGTGTTGCAGGGCGGGGGTTAAACGCAGCTTGTTCAATGCAGCCAATCCCACAACGACAGCAAACAGTACAAGCTTGATCACAAAGAACTGGCTGTAGGCTGAGGTGGGAAGGCCAAGCTGTCCGCCTGTGAGTATCACCAGCGTTACAAGCCCCGCAACAACCAATCCCCCGACGACCCAAAGCGCCTTGCGTCCGAACTCTTCGGCCAAAGCACCTGCGAGCAGCGGTTCGGTCTTCTTTGACAGACGCATCAGCGGTAAGAACGCCCCGACCCAAAACGCCAGCCCGAGAATATGGGCGGTGATAAGCAGCCCGAGAGCCAAGCGTGGATCTTCCAAAGCATGACCCCGCATGGCGAATGAGGCCGCAACCAGCACCGTTCCAAATGCTGCGGCACCGTGCCCGATCTTGCTTGGCGACAGGATCGCGACCAGAAGGAAAAGACCGATTAGCCGCAGTGCAATCGCGGTGCCGAGGGGGCTGTCGATGACGATGTTCAGCATCATCGGTTCCAGCGCACCAGCCCATGTTCCGCCCATTAGGAAACTGGCACGGATCGGCAAGCGGGCAAGCGACAGAATGGCCGCTGCGATTGCCATCACGGCTGCCATTTGTCTGAGACGGTGCTGTTCGGCTGCTGGCAGGCTCCGTAAGAACAGTACGGCGAAAACCGAGCCTACAGCCAGAAGCGTGGTCGCATAAACCATCGCCTTGACGCAAATCGACAGCCACGTCACACCGTCTGCGGATGAGAGTGCGTCAAGCATGATGACTTATTCGGTGACTTGAAATGAGAACGTGCCCTGCATCGGGTGGCCGTCTTCTGCCAACCCGCGCCACTCCACGGTGTAGCTTCCTACTGGCAAGATAGGTGGTGTTGCGTCGAATACCTTGATGGGCTGCATGTTGTCTTGCCGTGTCAGCGCGTGATCTTTGCCATCCTGATCGGTGAGCGAGACCAGCGTGACCCGCATGGGCATGTCGAACGTCATACCAACCTTTTGGGGGGATGTGGTAAGAACCTCGCCGTCACTAGGCTGGGTGCCTTGCTTCGATGAATGCGCAAGCGCTGCCTGCGCAGCCAATCCAAAGGCCATAAGAGCGCCGATAAATGTGCGGATAAATTGGGTCATGACACTGTCCTTGAGTTTATTGCTTAATTGATGCCGTTGGCGCGTTGCAGCACCCGGACATAGGCCACGATTGAGTCCACGTCGCCCGTTGTCAGCCCTTCAATTGCGGGCATATTGCCAAACGGCCAGTGATGGCCGCGCACCCCGTTCATTGCCGCCAAATGAAAGGCCTGATCGCCGTGATGGCTCGGCTCATAGATGACATGCACGAGCGGCGGCCCCACGCCATCGCGTCCGGCTGCGTTTACACCGTGACATGCGGCGCATTTGGCCTCGAAGACCTGTGCGCCCATTTGTTCGGTTTCGGAAAAAGCGGCAGGAAGCGTGACTGCGACCAAAGCTTCACCGGTTTCTTCCGGAGCCGTGGCGATTTGTGCAGGTTGCCTGATGAAAATTGCCCAACCGGCGATCAACAAAGCGCTAAGCACCGCGCCGCCACTTAATACGCGTTTATTCATGGGGTTTTCCTCTCATTGGGTGGCCGCAGGCAAGTCCTTCGGTGCCTTGCCTGCGGCTGAGTTCTCAATGGTTCAGGTTATTCCGGCATAAGCGCCTGAATCGCGTACATGCCGTCTTCGCCTTTGACCAACATCATGGTCACGTTGTCGCCAGGATTGATTGTGCCCATCATCTCGGCATCAGGCGAAACGGCCATGTCCATGGTCATGGCGGGCCAGCCGATTTCCGGGATGGGGCCATGGGAAACATTGGCGGTGCCATCGCCAATTGAATTTACAACCGCCTTGGCGTGAACGGCACCTTCAACGGCTTCCTTGCTCATCTCCATATTTGAATGGTCCATCGTATGGGTATTTTGCGCGACGACTGCCGCCGTTGTAAGACCTGCAGCCACTACAACGGCAGCGCCGATAAGGATTTTCTTTTGCATCGGTATTTCCTTTCAAGGGATTTGGCATCTATTCGCCGGGGGTTGGAAGTGCTTCCGGTAGAAAATTGTCTTTGGCTTCCGACGGTTGGTTTGCGGCCAATTCGCGGTTTACGCGCTGCAGTGCAATCCTTTTCCAGATGACAAAGACCGCGGGGATGACGAGCAGCGTAAGAAGCGTGGCCGTTGCCATACCACCAACCATGGGTGCAGCAATGCGTTGCATGATCTCAGAGCCGGTTCCAGTGCCATACATGATTGGAATAAGACCAGCGAAGATGGTTGCAACGGTCATTACCTTGGGGCGCACGCGCAGCAATGCTCCTTCAAAGACGGCTTCCTCAACATCATCGCTCGTCAAAGCACGTCGCTCGGCAATAGCCATTTTACAGCGCTTGGTCCATGCCAGATTGAGGTAGAGCAGCATGACGATTGCGGTTTCAACTGCAACGCCCGCCAAGGCAATAAACCCGACAAGAACTGCGACCGATATGTCAAAATTCAAATACCAGATGAACCAGACACCGCCTGCCAAAGCCACGGGAAGCGCTGCCAGGATGATGGCAACTTCCGTAACCCGGCTGAACGCCATGAACAGCATCAAGGTGATGATCAACAGCGTTGCCGGAGCAACCAGCTTCAAGCGCTCCTGCATGCGTTGAATATATTCATATTGACCGGACCATGTGATGGAGTAACCGGCGGGAAGCGTGACATCATTGGCGACCCTTTCAATCGCCTCATCGACATAGCCACCAAGATCGCGCCCGGTGATATCAATGAACACAAAGCCGGTGCGCCGCGCGTTTTCCGACCGGATCATGCCGGGGCCATCAACGATGCCGACATCGGCGAGCGCGGACAACGGAATTTGTGCGCCGGATGGCGTGACGATTGGCAGGTCACGCAGCCGCTCCGGGCTATCGCGCCATTCTTGAGGGTAGCGCAGATTAATGGGGAACCGTTCAAGGCCCTCAACGCTTTCTGACACCTGCATGCCACCAATCGCTGTCTGGACAACATCTTGAATTTCGCGGACGCTCATATTGTATCGTGCGGCAGCTTGCCGATCGACATTGATCTCAACAAAACGCCCACCAATGGGCCTCTCTGCATAAGCAGAAGCCGTGCCTTCAATGTTTGCGACCGACTTTTCGACCTCAATGCCAATCCGCTCAATAACGGCCAGATCAGCACCTGAAATTTTAACGCCAACGGGCGTTTTGATGCCGGTCGCCAGCATGTCGATACGGTTCTTGATGGGCTGAATCCACACATTGGTAACGCCTGGTATTTGGACTGTGCGATCTAATTCATCGCGTATTTTGTCCATCGTCATGCCGGGCCGCCATGTTTCTTCCGGGTGCAGCTGGATTGTTGTTTCAATCATCGTCAACGGTGCGGGATCCGTTGCCGTGATGGCGCGGCCCAATTTGCCATGCACTGTTTTAACTTCCGGTATTGTCGCAATCATGCGGTCTGATTGCTGCAAGACCTCGCGTGCCTTGCCGATTGAAACGCCTGGATACAGCGTCGGCATGTAAAGGAAATCGCCTTCATTGAGCGCAGGCATGAATTCAGTGCCAAGCCGTTGTAGCGGCCAAGCCATGGACGCAACCAACAGTCCCGCCATCAGCGTTGTTGCCCATGGCCACGCCACGGCAGCATCGAGAAACGGACGGTACATCCAGATGACAAACCGGTTGAGTGGGTTTTTGCGTTCGGGCACAATGCGACCGCGTACGAAGTAGCCCATCAGAACCGGTACCAGCGTGATGGAAAGGATTGCGGCAGCGGCCATCGCGTAAGTTTTTGTGAAGGCCAGTGGCTTGAACAGCCGGCCTTCCTGGCTCTCCAGCACGAAGACCGGCAAAAATGAAACGGTGATGATGGCCAGCGAATAAAACAGTGCCGGCCCGACTTCGCTTGCGCACTCAGACACTATTTTCCAACGATTTTCATTCGTCAGCTTTTCATTTTCGAGCCGACGGTGCATGGCCTCAATCATGACGATCGCGGCATCAACCATCGCTCCGATGGCGATTGCAATACCACCCAGCGACATGATGTTAGCGTTCACGCCCTGAAGCTTCATGATGATAAACGCGGCAAAAATGCCAAGTGGCAACGAAAGCACAATAACCAGCGATGAACGGACATGAAGCAAAAATGCTGCGCATACCAACACAACAACGATGAATTCTTCTGTCAGCTTTTTCTGGAGGTTCTCAATGGCTCGTTCGATAACACCAGAGCGGTTATAGGTGGTAACAAGCTCCACACCTGCGGGAAGGCTGGGCTTCAGCGTCTCAATTTTCGCTTCCACTGCCTTGATCGTTGTGAGCGCATTGCCGCCCCATCGCATAATCACGACGCCGCCCACCGCATCGCCTTCACCGTTAAAATCGCCAACGCCGCGCCGCATCTCAGGGCCTAAACGTATATCAGCAATATCCCCGACAGTGATGGCAGCGCCGCGCTCATTGACCATGAGCGGCGCGTTGGCAATGTCAGAAATCTCATCGACGTAGCCGGTCGAGCGAACCATGAATTCAGCTTCGCCCATTTCAATAACGCTGCCGCCTGTTTCGCGGTTTGCACCTTGAATGGCGTCGCGTATTTTCGACAATGGAATGTTGTAGGCCCGCAATTTATTGGGATCGACGACCACCTGATACTGCTTGACCATACCGCCAATCGTGGCAACTTCTGACACACCGTCGATGGTTTGCAGCTCGTATTTCAGGAACCAGTCTTGAATGGTGCGCAATTGCGACAAGTCATGAGCGCCAGTGCGGTCGATAAGCGCATATTGATAAATCCAGCCAACACCAGTCGCGTCCGGTCCCAACTCCGGCGTTACGCCCTCCGGCAACCGCGAAGTGATTTGACCAAGATATTCAAGCACCCGCGTGCGGGCCCAATAAAGATCGGTGCCATCTTCAAAAACGACATAGACATAGCTGTCGCCAAAAAAAGAAAAACCGCGCACATCTGTTGCACCAGGAACAGACAACATCGCCGTCGCTATTGGATAGGAGATTTGATCTTCCACCACTTGCGGCGCCTGGCCGGGATAGGATGTCTTGATAATCACCTGAACATCGGACAAATCGGGAATGGCATCGACCGGCGTATTGCGAACGGCCCAAACGCCCGCAAAGGTCAACATGATTGCAAGCGCCAAAACGATGAAGCGGTTGGCGATGGAGTGTCGGATGATAGCTTCAATCATTGGGTTTTCTCCATGTTATCCGCCACGCCAACCAAGGTCAGGCTGAAATCGGGATTGCGCTCAAAAAGCAACATCATCTCCTGGCTGGCAGGCAGGCCATCGAGCGCCACATCGGGTGCAATCAGGAAATCCATGGTCATGCCGGGCATGCCAATTTCCGTCATGGGGCCGTGGGTAATATTGGCGGTCCGCGTGCCTTCATCGATGACGTTAATCGTGCCTGAGACCATCATGGGTTTTGGCTTTTGCTCGGCGGATGCAAGGACGATGGAGGCAGCGTCAGGACGCTCAAATGTGAGAACCATCTCCGCGCCAGAGGCCAAATCGGCGGGATCGAGGTTTTCGGCAATGTTAAAGTCCATGGTCATGCCTGGCATGCCTATTTCCATCATCGGGCCATGGGTAATATTGGCCATGCGCTTGGCTGGGTCGACAGCGTTGATAGTGCCCGAGACAATGATGGGCGGCAGCACCGCTTCAGCTTTCATATCGGTGTCGGCCATTGCGTCGGTCTTCATCATGGTGTCAGGGCCGCCAACTGCGCGAACCGCAACCACGGTGAATGTGCCGTCGTCCATTTTGGCCAAATCAAACTCAATGGGCTGATCGACTGGTGCCGTCCGAGGGTCAAAACCTTCAACGCTCATATCCATTTGCATTGGTGGCCAGCCAATATCCGGGATCGCGTCATGGGCAAGCGTGAGCTTGCCGTCGGTCGTCACTGCTTTGACCATACCGGTCCCTGTGGCCGAGATGCCGTCATCAGCACCGAGGTCGATGACACCCAAGACACCGTCCGCGCCGCGGGCGATGCGAAAAGCGACATCGGTACCCGGCTGCACGCGATCCAAATTAACGCTGGATGCAATAGGGAATTCCGTCTGCATGGCGGGCCAGTCCAGCGCGGCTAGCGCGTCATGACGAATGCTGGCGACACGCCGTTCAGAGTCCAACGCCACCAACGCGCCAACTCCGCGAGCTGGCTCTTCATCGGTGGGTGCCATGCGCATCAGGCCCGCCGAAAGCGCACTTTCGCTGTCGATCAGGAATTGCGCGGAAGCGACAACCTCTTCGCCCGGTGCAAGGCCTTGAACGATTTCTGTGCGGCTGCCATCGTCAAAGCTATTGCGCAGACCGGTGGTCACAAGCCGGGGTTTAAAGGTGCCATCGCCGGTTTTCAAAATAACCCGCTCGGCCCGCCCTGTTCTGATTACTGCCTCAGACGGAACGGTAACGGCGGTGCGTGTTTCGCGTGGCAATAGGCTCACCGTGGCGAACATATTAGGCTTCAACATGCCGTCAGCATTATCAAAGCGCAGCCGTACCGGCAGTGTGCGTGTCTGAGCATCAAGGGACGGATAAATATAGTCAATCGCACCCTCAAACGTGCGGCCCGGTATATGCTCGAATGTGGCGACCGCCGTCATGTCTTGCGTCAGGCGGCCGATATCGCGCTCAAACACATCAACGATCAGCCATACGTCAGACAAATCGGTCAACGAAACGGCCTGTACGCTTGGTTGCAAATACATACCTTCGGCAGCGGTGAGATTGATGATCACGCCGTCTTGCGGTGCATAGACATCGAGTGTCCGCGTCATTTCGCCCGATGCAGCAATCTCTTCAATTTGGCGGTCTGATGCTCCGTGGCTGCGCAATTTCGTACGTGCCGATTCGATCGCCCGCTGATTGCCTGTTTTAACGATGTTGACGAAATCAAAAGTGGCAATGGCGAACTCTTGCGAGAACATTTGAAAAAGCCGGTCGCCCTTGCGCACTTGCTCGCCCACAGATCGAACATCGAGAACCTCAATCCATCCGTCCACACGCGAATGAACATGGGCGGTCTTGTGGTCGTCATAGCCAACAAATCCGACGGTCTCGATCCGCTGTGAAATATCATTGACCTGAGCTATGGCGGTGCGCACACCGATCGCGTTGATCTCTTGGCCGGAAAGGGTGACCTCCGACGGATCGCCACCTGTGTCTTGCCCATCATAAACGGGGATTAGGTCCATCCCCATGGGCGATTTTCCGGGCGTATCACGCCGAAAATTCGGGTCCATCGGCGCCACCCAATAGAGAACCTTGTCCCCATCATCGGCCATGCCTGCTTTCGGACTAAAGTAAAATCTTTCTACGGCTACACCACCGGCAACTCCTGCCGCCAATGCCAAGATTGACAGGGCTGTATAACGACCACGCATATTTTATCTCCGCGCCTCTGGACCGTGTCCAACAAGCGTTTGCACTTTACTAATACGGGCATAACCCGCAGCTAAGGGAAACTAGATTTGACGGGGTGGCCGCTCTTCGACGGCAGTAAAGGCCGACAGCACTGTGCTTACAGGAAGCGGAACTCTCTCTTCAATGACGAATTGGTGATTTGTGGAGTAGCGTGTCGCCAGATCAATAGCTTGAACGGAACAAACAACCTCGCATATTGACGCGCAAATATCATCATTGTGGCTACAACCAGATTGATCATCAATCGAGCAATTAATTGTTGGCGCCATCGACCCCATGTCCATCATAGCATGGTCATGGCCGACGGGTGCGGTCTGTGCCATTGCGCTTGGCGTGCCAGTTGAGAGCTGTGCAAGAGAGAAAAAAGCAACAATAAGGCCTACCCATAGCTTAGCTAAAGGCGACCGAATTGATTTGGAGCGTGCTATTCTCATGGTTTCAAATATGGCTAACCTCACCACTTTGACAAGTGACTTTTTCGTGTAGCGTCCGCCG
>JBAUIL010000322.1:0-1764 GCA_049682915.1 Ahrensia sp.
GCGGCGCAATGATGACCAATGATGATGATCTGGTCGAAATTCTGCGGTCTGTGGCTTTCCACGGCAAAGGCGAAAGCCAATACGACAATGTGCGCGTTGGCCTCACGTCGCGGCTGGACACCATCCAAGCGGCAGTGCTGCTGCACAAGCTGTCGATCCTGGAAGACGAAATGCTGGCGCGCCAGAAGGTGGCTGCACGTTATGCCGAAGGTCTTGGTGATGTTGTTCAAGCGGCCTTTAATCTCGGAGACGGCCGTTCGGCATGG
Organism: Ahrensia sp.; assembly: GCA_049682915.1. Lineage (GTDB taxonomy): Bacteria > Pseudomonadota > Alphaproteobacteria > Rhizobiales > Rhizobiaceae > JBCDLI01. Next base: position 267 of record JBAUIL010000322.1, read on the forward strand.
GCGCAATATGCGATTGAAACACCGGTACGCGATGGCTTGCGGGCGCACCTGACCGAAAAGAAAATCCCTTCTGTCATCTACTACATCAAGCCTTTACACGCCCAGGATGCGTACAGCATGTATCCTGTCTCACCCACCGGCATGGCCGTCACTGAAGCCAAGCCGAAAACGATCCTGTGCCTGCCGATGCATCCGTATCTGTCGGAAGCTGATCAGGACATGGTGATTGAAGAGATCCGCTCCTATGTGGGCGCGCAAGGTTTGGTGGCTGCTGCTGAATAAGAATTTGAGCCCCGTATCGTGGTTTAGGTTGTTTCCAGTGGTTGCAGATTGAGCGCTTGCAGCGCCGCTTCCGTTTCATCGGAGCGCTTAGTCGCGTCAATGAAGCCGCCGCCCAGTACGCGGGCGCCATAGCCTTCGCCGTCATACAGCACGCAGGCTTGACCTGTGGCGACGCCGTCTTCGCCTTCGGGCAGGTCAACCATCGTCACACCGTCCACATGGCGCAGCATGGCGGGCTTTGGCGGGCGGGTTGAGCGCACCCGCGCGAGCAGCGGCAAGCCTTCGGGCGGCAGTGCGTCCAGTGCGACATCACCCAGCCAGTTGACCTCCCGCAGCACAAGGGTGCGTGTGTCGAGTGCTTCTTTGGGGCCGACAATGACGCGCTTGTTGCGGGCGTCGAGCTTGACCACATAAAGCGGGTCGCCGCCGCCAATGCCCAAGCCGCGCCGCTGGCCGATGGTATAGTGAATGATGCCGTCATGGCGGCCCAGCACGCGGCCATCGAGATGCACGATGTCACCGCCGAGACCCGCGTCAGGGCGCAGCTTCATGATGATATCGGCATATTTGCCGTCCGGCACAAAACAAATGTCCTGACTGTCGGGTTTGTCGGCGACCACCAGACCCATCTCGGTTGCCAAGGCGCGGGTTTCATCTTTGGTCAGATCGCCCAGCGGAAAGCGCAGAAAGTCGACCTGCTCTTGCGTGGTGGCAAACAGGAAATAGCTCTGGTCGCGGTTTGCATCGACTGGGCGTTGCAGCACGCGATGATCGCCTTTCTGCCGCGATACGATGTAGTGGCCGGTCGCGAGTACATCGGCGTCCAGCTCCTTGGCTGTTTTCAGAAGATCGGCGAATTTTACCGTTTGATTGCACGACACACATGGAATGGGTGTTTCGCCTGCCAGATAGCTGTCGGCAAAAGCATCGATGACGCTCTCGCGGAACCGGCTTTCATAGTCGAGCACATAGTGTGCAATGCCGAGTTCTTCACACACCCGTCGTGCATCATCGATATCTTGGCCGGCGCAGCAGGAGCCGGTTTTGCGCACTGCGGCACCGTGATCATAGAGCTGCAACGTAATGCCGATGACCTCATAGCCTTGCTTGTGCAGGATGCCCGCAACGACTGACGAGTCGACGCCGCCCGACATGGCGACAACCACGCGGGTATCTTCAGGCTTTTTGGCGATATCAAGCGAGTTCAGCACGGTTT
>JBAUIL010000323.1:0-49459 GCA_049682915.1 Ahrensia sp.
ATCCGCGACTTTCGCAGCGGAGTTCCAGACCACGTCGCATTTGCGACGTAATTGAAATGGTGGGGGTATTATCTGTTTCAATCCGCGACTTTCGCAGCGGAGTTCCAGACCATTCGCGGCACCCAAATCTGGGTCGCTTACGTTTCAATCCGCGACTTTCGCAGCGGAGTTCCAGACCAGCATCAATATTGATTGCGCCGGTGCCTGTGTTTCAATCCGCGACTTTCGCAGCGGAGTTCCAGACGCCACACGAAAATCAACTTTATTTATGAGGGTGTTTCAATCCGCGACTTTCGCAGCGGAGTTCCAGACGCAGCTTTGGCGAGTGGTGCAGCTTTGGCGAGGGTTTCAATCCGCGACTTTCGCAGCGGAGTTCCAGACTGACCCCCTTCTATATGGCTGTCAAGACATTATGAAAAAATAGGTCTTTCCACTGGGCTATGTTTGATTTCTGGTTTAATTGGAACATTTATAGAACATTATTTCTTAGAATGAAATTTTTATTATATATATCAGTATGTTAAAAATTTCCAAAGAGCTATTTTTCTTTTTTGCCAGTGCTATATGATTGATTTTAATGGATAATTTCGGTTTAACAGCGCTTTTTAGGCCCTGGTGAGGGCAATGGTGTGCAGCGGGGTCAATGGGGTGCGACGGGTCGCCATGCAAGAAACAATGAGCCAGCGGCTGCTGGCGCCGCACCAACGCGAAATGATGCCCGCAGGGCTGGGTGAAGCGTGGTTTCACCAGATCATCCGGTTTCGCGTTGCGCGGCCCGCACAGCACGACCCTTTGATGGCGTGCTTGAACCGTGTGCGCGGCGCGTGGGGCAACCGCCTGGCGGATGCGGCATCACCCGCCGCGCTGGCCGGTGCGCCCTGTACCTTCCACCCGCCTTGCGCGCTTGACGTGTTCATGCGGGAGCAGGGGCGCATTGACGCACGCACCGGCGTGCCCAAGCCCTATGTGTTTGCCATTGAGCCGCACCGCGCCCATTTGGACGTGCGGCTGACGGTTTTCGGCTTTGCCTGCGAGTGGGCGCTGCCTGCACGCGAGGCGCTGGGCGCGGCGCTGGCGCGCGACACCATCTGGCGCGAGGGCGCTACCGGCACACAGCTTGAGGCGCAGGAGATCATCACCGTGGACGCCTTGCCGGTGCCACCCGCGCCCGATGCGGTGCTGATGCGGTTTCAAACGCCGGTGGATATGCCTTCCGCGGACGCCCTGCAATCGGCCACCAGCGTGGTGACCCGCAGCGCCACACGCGTGGCAGCCATGGCGCGCTGGATGGACATGGGTATTGAACCGGAATTCACCGAAATCGAGGCAGCATGCGACGCGCTGGGCTTCGGCATTATGTCGCTGGATATCAGCACCGCGCGGCGCGGCTCACGGCGGCAGGATGCGTGGTACGAAAATGATGTCGCGCTCGGTGAATTCATTATCGAAGGTGACCTCGCCCCCATCTGGCCGTGGCTCTATCTCGCCCAAACAACCCACACAGGCCGCGGCGCCACCGCAGGCTATGGGCGATATACGCTGGAAGGGCTAGGGTGACGGGGCGTACCAAACGAAACGCAAATCAGCGCATTCACCACGCTTTCACCACGGTTTCCGTGGTAGTTTGTGGTAGTTTGTGGTAGTTTGTGGTAGTTTTGCAGGAACACGTTCCTAGCTTGGAATTGAAAAGATACTATATATCAATAGGTTACTAAATCGCACACATTGAAGCGCACTACACTGGGGGTGTAGGGGTCGTGGGTTCGAATCCCGCCGTCCGAACTGCTGAAGTTGCCTCATCTCGCGATGCGCGAACGAATTGTCAAACAGGCTTCTGACGCTGGCCATGATGAACGCGCTCTATTGCAGCACGATCTTTGAATCGCCGATTGAGATGGTTGATCCTTTGGTCAAAACAGTCGGCTTCTGAGCGCTGGCTTTTCGACTGTTGACCATTGTTCCATGGGTTGAGGGCTTGTTGGCGGCGGCACCGTCAATGAGCAGAAAGCGACCACCCACCCATGCGATCCGTGCGTGGACGCGCGAGACCCTCAGGTCTTTAGCCAACACAAGATTGGCATAAGCCGGATCGCGCCCGATGATGAAAATCTGCTTTTTCGTGGTGCCAACCAAAGCTGCCAGAGAGGCGGACTGCCCCGCATCGGGACCGCTGATGATCTTCAAAACCGTGCCTGCGGGGCCCTTCGCGGGCGTGCCTGTGCGCTTGCGCGATTCCACCGCATCCGCGGCACCCGCCCAGTCGGATTTGACGCGGCAGCGCTCATACTTATCGTAGGTGGGAAGACAGCTGAGCTTGAGCGACCGCAGGCCGAGGCAGGCGCCAACAGCTACAAATCTTTTGAAACGTGCCCCAAGAGGTGCGGTGTGGGCTCCATCACTGTCCACTAAGCGCAAACCGGTCGATAAGCGACCCAAGGAATGACCACCAAAAACCAATTCTACAAATATAAAGTGGATGACGGTAAAGATGACAAATAGCGCTGCGGTCATCCAACCTTCAAAAACAAAGGCATAAACATTGACGAAGGGCATGGTTTTCACAAGCGCCATGGTGCCAACGGTCAGCATCAAAACCGTCATCAGGTCCACGCCAATCGCCGCCAGAGAAAGCAGAGCAAGGGCGCGTTCGCGTTCGTCAGACATCTTAAAGTCCCGTCACATGTCTAAAGACCACCAACAAGGCAGCGCTCATGGCGAAGCTCATCAACAGTTCGGCCCGCAAAGCAATCAGTTCGCTGCTGGGTTCCAGCGTTTGTTTGTAGTTCGTTTTGGCGAGGAACACCGAAAATGCTACGCCGACGATTACAAAGAACAACACTGAAGCCGGTGCATTTTTTATATCCGGCGCAAAAATCCAATCGATGCAGGCCGCCAGAAAAACCGCGCCTATAATGGTGATGAAATGTGCCGCTATCCGCCCCAGCGGATCGCGTTGACTGGTAAGCCAGATGTTCAAACTCGACAGGCTCCATGCAATACAAGCCGCAATCAGTGCAAAAGCAATGACCCGGGCGGGAAAGACAGAAAGAATCATCGGCGCACGAAAACCGGATGTCGCACCGCCGCCAGCGGAAAAAAAGCCGACCAATGAGATGACGCTGCCCAGAAATGCGACGATACTCCCCATTGCCCGCACGGGCTCGTTGAAGCCTGCGATAAAATGCGCGACACCGTCAGTTTTCAGGTTGTGGACAAAACCGCTGAAACTGACGTTGCTTTTTGAGCGATGCGGCTGTCGCGTTTGCGCTGCGCGACCTGTCTCGGACACTGCGGGACGGACGATGCCGCCCCGCTTTTGACGTCCCCCCGTTGGCGTATTCAAGACCGTTTCATCCCCTTAGAAGCATTGCAGTTGAGCGGAACCAGTCGGGCTGTTCAGATTGATCGAGCATTGCTCATTGTTGCTTGCAAGCAGGAACTCACCCTCACGTTTGATGTCTTTCCAGTCTTTCTCTGACGCGCCTTTTTCGACATGTACGTAGGAGAAGTTATAACTTCCCTGCACGCAGCTGCCGGTAAAATAGAGGGTTGAGTCGCCGTTATCCATCATAATCACGCCGTCCGGCGGTGTAATATTGTAGTGCGTAATCGGGTCATCGCCCTCGGGAAAATCAAGAGAAACATACATTTCCGAGCGACATGCCACCGGTGCCTCAAAGCCAACAAGGGTGGCCTGTGGGGTTTCTGCTTGAAGAGGCACCACCGCTGCAACCTCAATAGTTTCTTCAACAGGAGCTTTTGTCTTTTCGGTAACATCGGGTGCTTGAGCGATCGCGGCCGGCTTTGTCTCCTCAACAATGGCCGGCACATCTGCAGCAACCTCCAGCTTGGGCGCCTCAACGGCGGCTTCGGCACCGGTTTCAATGGCAGCTACCTCGACGTCAGGCGCTTCCGGCTCGAGCTCCGTTGCCGGCTCTTGAGGTGCCGCAGAGGCCATCCGCGTTTCCGGCTCGGTAACTTTCTCGCCTGTCAGTTTGGCCAACAACGTCACACGCTTGTTGACCTGATCAATCCAAGCACTGGCTTCTTCCACAGACTGGAAATCATCACGCGTGTTCAAAATTACCGGCTCGCCCATGTCGCCTGAGCGATAATAGACACGCGCCCATTCTTCGGCCAGCGAGTGCGGCTCTGCAAAAACGCCGCTAACGGGACCTTTGATCGTTTGCGGTTCTGCGCCCTCAACTGCAATTACATCCATCGTCACGCTACCGTCGGCGTTCAGCACTGCAGCAGAAACGCGGGAGATCGTGCCAGCCTGCAAGAAATCAGTGGTAAGCGACGTAAATTGCGAATTCGCCAAACGGTATTCCGCAATGGCGTTGACCGCCGGCACACTGACCAACACGGCGGGCTTGGCAACGCCCTTGGGTGATGCCTGGAGCGAACCGTCAGGTGCTACCGTGCCCAGCGCCGCCTCACGGACATAACCCGTTTGCGCGGCTGCCGTGAAAAGCTGATGGCGTTGCTTGGCGGTGAGGGCACCTGTCTCAGGCTCGCCCAAAGATGCCTGAAATGACCGCACGGCAGCGCGGCTTCCTTTGCCGAAGTCGCCATCAACCTTCAAATTGTAATGGCCGAGCGCCTTCAGTGCTGTCTGCAAATCTTTAGCATCTTGCGTCACACGCGCATTGACATGGTCGCGTTGTTGCTTGGTGATTGTGCGGCCCGGCGGCGTGACGACTCGTTTTTTGTTCGACGTCACGCTGCCTGACCAGTCCATATCACCCTTGTGATTGTTATAAAGCTGCTTCTTGAAAATCTCTGGCGCGGCAACCACAGCAATGCCCGTGATGATACCAGCCGCAGCCGAATCTGATGCAACACCGGCTATAAGCCCCACACCGACGCCGGTAACGATGGCTGCAGCAGCCGGATTTTTCTTCACCTCGCGTCTGATTTGTTTTTGCGCTTTATTGATGCTTTTGCGCGCCTTGCCCAAGTCTTTGCGAAATTGCTTGCCTACCTTTTTCAAGTCGAGGGCCTGTGCCTGCTGAGGATAGACGATGACCGCGGTCGTGGTTGTCAGACTCGTTGTCATACACATTGTGGCAACAACTGCAGCTCTGGTAATTTTCATTCCCTGTTTCATCTTCGTCGTTTCCTCTCTGTTAAACTAGTTGACTTTGGAGATTGAAAGCTTCGCATCTCCAAAAGCAATTGTTTGTGCGCCAGCCAAAGGCACGGGCTTTTCAGCCACACGCTTGTTGTCCAACCGTGTGCCGTTGGACGATCCCAAATCCATCACACACACAATACCTTGGTCATCTGTACCGATGATTGCATGGTGACGCGAGACAGTCTGGTCAAAAATGACCAGATCATTATTACTGTCGCGACCGACGCGGCAAAGCGGCGCCAAAGCATGTCCGGCACGTGCGCGACCGGCTGGCCGAATAGCATGCTGTATTGTCGTACCGCGGCTGTCGAAGCCTGAAAGCATCAATGTCCCGGCTTGTGACTTTCTTTGCGAGCCTACGTTGTCTTTGTCTAGCGAGAATATCAACTCCACATCGCCGAGTTGCACGATCGATCCTTCAGATAAAGTGCGCCCTTTGGTCGTCGTCGCTATCTGGCCATCCACCCGTGTTCCGTTGGTGGAACCACAATCATGCAGCACGTAAGCGCCGTCATATTGCCTGATGATTGCATGACGTCTTGAAACAGATGTATCGTTAACAACGACATTGACATCGGAACCAGAGCGTCCAAGCACCGCTCCTCTGTCTCCGCTGAACTCTGCCTTATCTAACCGACCAAGCAGTTTCCCACTACCGCGCAACACCAAACTAATGCCGCCGGACCCAGGATTATTGACGCTGGTGCCTTGCGGGTTTTGATCGGGAACGTGTGTTTGGGACGTATCAAAATGAAAACCGACACCGGTATCTGCAGGCGATTGGCGCATTAGTTGAAATCCGATAAAGCCCGCCGCCAATGCCAACAAAGACGATGCGCCAATCGCGCTCATTTGAACTGTGTCAAACTGACCACGGCAACGACTATTGCTTTGCGAATACCGGATGGACTTTTCTTTTAGCGCGAGAACGACCTCTCGGATATGGACAGAAAATTCCACATCTCCCGCATCCTGCACTTGAACACCGCCTCGAGTGATAGCTTGCGCTATATCACCGGCCGATAGAAATGGCGTGGATGCCAGCGTGTTGACGCCGACAACGCGGCCGCAACTGTCAAAAAGGGGACCTCCCGAATTGCCGGGGTTCAGATTGGCGCTGTGTTGAATTGTCAGCCGCTGGATTGTTGGGACCATCCGCTGAACAGTGCCTTGCGATACGGTCGGATCGAGAAAAGAGAGAACAGCGGCTCTTTCACCGCCCGTACCATCTCTTAGGCCGACAGCGAGTCTGTCCGCGATGCCGGGAAAGCCGACCGCAGTCACGGGGTCAGACTTGGAAAGCTTGTCGGGATTACTGGGTGCCATCGTAACAATCCCGCCAGGCAAAGGTTCGTCAGGACGCAGGATTGCCAGATCTTTGTCCGTTGAGAACCAAATGACTTGCGCTGGAATGCGGCGCAAATTGCCATCATCCAAAACTGCGATGTCGATTTGTCTTCCGCCATCGATCACATGATGATTGGTAATAACATGACCATCGCGCGAGACCTTGAATCCGGTCCCGGAGCCTCCGCCGAAGTCTGTTGAAACCAATATGCGAAAGACACCTTCGCCAGAAGATTGGCCCGGTCTCGCAAATACAACAACGCCAATAATGACAATAATCGACGCAGCACTGACCAGCAACCACCTCAGATGAGAACGCTCCCCAGTCAGTGTTGAAAATACGTCGGACAAATCTGCTTTCCATTTAAGTGGCAATAACTGCGAAAAGTATTGCAGACTTTTATGACGCTATGCAACGCACAAACACGCTTTCATTTGTGCCCCATAGAAAACAGCAATTTATTGGATTGAACTGACAATCTGGGCTTGATTCAAAAACGATTGCAAACCTAAGCTCTCATACTAGTTGGGGGTCTAATTTCAAACGCGGCCATGACATTGAAAAATACGCTGACTGAAGGAACGATGCTAAAGCACTACCGCATCGACTCTGTTTTAGGACAGGGTGGGTTTGGCATCACTTATTTGGCGTTTGACACACAACTGCAACGGCAGGTCGCAATTAAAGAGTGCTTCCCCAGAGACTTTGTCTCGCGGTCCGGTACCACAATTGTCCCCACGAGCGCGCGGGAGAAAAAAGACTTCGGTTGGGCGTTGGGCAAGTTTGTTGACGAGGCGACGACACTGGCGCGTTTTCGTCATCCGGGCATTGTGCAGGTGCTGCAAATTCTAAAAGAAGAAAACAACAGCGCTTACATCGTTTTAGAATATGTCGATGGCCAGTCGTTGGAGGCATGGCTAAAGAAACTTGGCCGTCAGCCCACAGAGCCGGAGATTAAGCGCGTCCTCGCACCAATGATTGATGCGCTGCAGGTGGTGCACGACAACGGTGTTGTCCACCGTGATATCGCGCCCGACAATATTTATATTCGCAAAGAAGGCCAAGCGGTTCTCTTGGATTTTGGGGCGGCCAAGCAAACGCTCGCGCAGCACAGCCGCACGATGAACCTGATTGTCAAAGATGGCTATTCTGCTCCTGAACAATATTACGCTGAGGGGCGACAGGGCGCTTGGACTGATATTTACGCCTTTGCCGCGGTGATTTACCGCGCCATGACCGGCACCCGCCCCGTTGACGCAATGGCGCGTCTCGATGCTTTCAATAATGATGAGCCAGACCCGATCATTCCAATCCGGCAGGCTGTACCCGCAAATCTCTACAGCGAGACTTTCGTCAACGCCGTTGAACTTGGTCTGACACCACAGGTCAAAGCCAGACCTCAGTCCTTAGCGGCGTGGCGCATATCGCTTTTCGGCGCAGAACCGGCGACCGACAATGTTGCACCAGTCGATCTGGAAACGCCCCCGCCGACGCGATTGGCTCCGTCCAGCAAGGCGCGGCCCTCCAAAAAATCAAGCCAAGACTATAAGCCGAAACGTGGCTTGGTCTATGGCTTTTCAGCGGCCGTCGGCATGGCTGCGCTTGCGGGGTTTGCCTATTTTGCAACCCAGACCGTGACTGAACGTAACCTCCAAAATCAGTGGCAGGAAACGCTATCTACCGATACACGCCAAGCGTATCAGCGCTTTGTTGAAAGCCATAGTCAAGGACCGGAAGCTACACAGGCGCGCGCAATTCTTGCGGACTTCGACCGGCCTTGGTCACGCACATTTGGCGCGCAGGGTGCCGAGCAGGCTAATGCGGTTGTTGCTTCTGGCGAGACGATCTTTATCGGTGGTGCGGTTGTGACTAGCGGCGCAGATGGCATCGAGGCAATGGTAACCGCCATTTCTTTGGCAGGCCGCGAAAAATGGCGCACCACCTTTGGGGGGCAGGGCAACCAGATCGTGCACAGTTTGATGACACTCAACAATGGCGATGTGGCTGTCGCCGGCGTCACCAGTAAAGGTTCGATGGACAAGGAACATGGTTTCATTGCTTTGCTTGACGCGGACGGCAAACAAAAATGGCTAACCGAGTTCACCGAGGTGCCACAGTCCAGCTTGTACGGAATAACATCAAGCGGCGGCGAGGGCGTGATTGCAGCGGGTTATCGTTCCGACGGTCCAAATGGCAAAAATGACGGATGGGTTGTCTCCGTTGACGCACAAGGGAAAAAACAATGGGACCGCGCCATGGGTGGGCCCGAAGATGACAAAATCGCCGCAATTCGGCGGGTCAGCGGCGGCCAGCTGGCGATGGCAGGCGAAAAGAACAACAATTTCTGGATCCTCAGCCAAGCAGAGAATGGAACGACACTTGTGGATCGTGCAGCAGGCGGTTCGAAGTCCGACTTACTGAGCGCGGTCGATGTGATGGCGGACGGTACAATCTTGGCCGTTGGAGAAACCGAGAGCTTCGGTAGTGGCACGGTTGACGGGATGATCTTGCGTCTGATGCCCGACGGTAAAATGCCTCCCAAGGTTTTGGCCGAGCCGCGCGACGACCATCTAACCGCGATCCATATTAATGCGGACGCAACCGTGCTGGTCGCCGGCTACACCTCTTCGCGTGGTGCTGGGCAAACCGATGGATGGTTGCGCAAATATGACAACCAGCTCAATACAGTCATGTGGGAACGTGTAATCGGCGGCGCGGGCTGGGATGAAGTGCGCGCTTTGGCCGTGCTGGACGACAAGTCCATCATCATGGTGGGAAGCACTGATGATACGGAGGCGGGTGATGCGGACGTTTGGGTCTTACGCATTGGCGCTGACGGACAATTTACGGACGGGTAAACAGGTGGGAAAGTACAAGTGGCAAATGTCATAATTAAAAATAAGATTCTCAACACGTTGGCGCTTGGCGCTCGCAAAGCGCGCGGTATTTGCATCGCAACCATAGTGGCGGTCGGCGTTTTTGCCGGCAACAGTTCAAGCGCCGTTGCACAGGGCATGGAGACCAACTGTCAGGTCGATAGCACGGCGTCACCACGCTCGGTTGGGTGTGATTTTCGGCTGCAAAGCCTGACTCAGCCGGAAGATGTGAACCTGACAGTCAATGGCACGCGGTTGGCGGATCCGGCCTTTGAACCTTTCGCCGCATCAGGTAAAGCCAGTGCGTGGCTTTACCTGATTGACACATCAAATCCACGTCGTGCGGCGACTGTGAAGGCCAATGCTGAATTTGTGCGCTCACAGATGACGCTTACATCGCAAAACCGACTTGCCGGCGTGGCAACATTTGCCAGCGAAATGGTCTCTGTGCTTCCGATTGCGCCGACCCATGTCAACCGCGATGCACGTATCAACGCTATCATTGCGGACGGTGTGGCGACAGAGTTTTTTGCAAATTCTCTGGCGGCCATCGAGATGCTGAACGACGTTGAAGCGGACCGCAAAGCACTCGTCATAATGTCTGACGGCAAGGCAGAGGACACAGCTTATTCACTTGATGATGTCGTAGCCGCAGCGCGCGAAGCAGGCGTCATCATTATCGGCCTGGGATACGCGGAAAGCGCGACCGAAACGCCTTCATTGCAATCAATCCGCCGACTGGCTGAAGAGACCGGCGGTGCTTTCAGATCCGTTGTGTCGGGTAGCGATTTGCCGGATGATTTCGTCTCAAACATGCAGCGCTTTTTGGAGAATGGGGGCACCGTTTCAGCACCGTTGCCAGAAGCACTATCAGGGGACGTTGCGGTTCAGGTTGAAGTAGAATTGCGCAATGGTACGACCATCAATGCAGAGCAGACTGTGGCAGTTGAATCCGCGCCCGCTGAGATACAGGAAGACCCTCAAACTTTGGCCGGCCAGATTTTTGGCATGTTCGATGGCATGTTTCCGGGCGCGTCAGACTGGGCCGACACCAATGGCGGCTTGGCCTTGGCGCTTTTGGCCCTGCCACTCGCCCTGCTCATTGGTCTTATCGTGTTTTTGATGAACAGGCGAGATCAAAGCGCGCCCGAAGAGGTTGGTGACGTGGTCATTGAAGACGAGTTTGAGACCACAACCATATTTGATAGCGCAGAGACCGACATTTCAACACGCGCCATCAAACCTGCTTCATCTGGTGAGTTCGGTTATTTTGAAGTGGTCGGCAATGAAGCTGTTAAGTATCCCCTTGACCGGCAGTCTGTTTCCGTCGGTCGCCATTCAGACAATGACATTCAACTGTCAAATGACTCCGTGCACAGGCATCACGCCCATGTGCACATATCCAATACCGGTTCGGTCACAATCAAGGATCTCGACACCACCAATGGCGTTTTGGTCAATGGGCGCAAAATGGGCAGTGCTGAGTTGCAAACAGGCGATATGATTGAACTGGGCGAAGTGCGCCTGCGCTATAACAATAATTGAAACGACAGCACCGCTTAAAACGCTTTCAAGGAGATCAACCCATGAGCAATGACAATCCTACGCGGATCATTCGTCCGAATGCACCCTCTGGGTCTGAAGAGGGCAACGCAACACGCGCGATCGGCCGCGGTGAAACCTCGCTTGATGCCAGCCCCCACGACACAGAACCCAAAACACGAATGATTAGCGGTTTCTCCAAGAATTTCGATGATGCCCCCACTGCCGCCGATGCGGTGCATGAATTAGCGGTAGGATGGCTGGTCGTGGTCAACGGCCCGGGCCGGGGCTGCAGCCGCGAAATATACTATGGCATGAATTCCGTTGGCCGTTCGCCCGATGAGCGCATATCAATCGACTTTGGCGATACGTCGATATCGCGTGAAGCGCACGCATACATCGTTTATGATGAGAAGCAGGCCGATTTTTATATTCAACATGGCGGCAAATCTAACCTGGTCCGGTTGAACGGTTCGCCGGTTTTGGCTCCTCAACCATTAAAGCATGGTGACAGGATAGAGATGGGCAAATCAGAGCTTTTGTTTATTCCCCTTTGCGGCGAGAGCTTCAATTGGGATGATACGCTACAAGAATGACCCAGAATAAGGCATGGGCCGGCGCGCAAATTGTCGGCGGGCGGTCCTATCAAGAGGATGCCTTCGACGTTGTGAACATTGATCAGGGCCCCGGTCCGGTGTTGTTTTTGCTCGCCGATGGCATGGGGGGTCATGCCGCTGGCGACGTAGCTGCGCATTTGGCTATTGAGAGCTTCCGAAGCAGCATTATGGAAAATGCAAAGCCAGGTGAGTCATGTCATGACGTGTTTCTTTCTGCGCTTGATCGTGCCAACCGTGCGATCGCCTCACACACGGCCGAACACCCAAACACGGAAGGGATGGGATGTACGCTGATCGCCGTTGAGATATTCGGTGCTGAAGTGCGATGGCTGTCGGTGGGAGACTCGCTAATCTACCATGTGAGCAGGAACGGCATAACACGCTTGAATGCAGACCACTCGATGGCAAGCCGCATTGATGCGGCAGCGCGCCGTGGTGAAATAACATGGGAAGAAGCCCGCAAGAGCAACTCACGCAACGTGCTTTTATCGGCGGTGACAGGGGAAGCAATCAGTCGCGTTGACAAGCCCCGCGAGAGTGTAGAATTGGCCGCCAATGACTGGCTGATCATCGCCAGCGATGGCATAGATACTCTGAGCACCGATCAAATCTTCAAGGTGGTGCAGAGCAACGGTCAAACTGATGATCCTGAAACACTATGCAAAGCGCTCTTAGCGGCCGTAGTGAACGAGGGGAGGGAACGTCAGGACAACACGACTGTTCTTGTCGCCAAATCAACCGGTCAATCGTCAAGTGTTAGCCGCGACGCGGACACCAAAAATGGAGATAGTATTATCACGCGCCCCATACGTATGGAGGTCGACAGCCGCGCGGAGCGGTGACAAGACCCGTTGGCGAAAGCCGTGAGCATTGATGGTTATTACCCGGCAACAGGCTGCCAAGCGCCGTCCTGCCCCTTGCACCATTTCTGCTGACCGCTATCGGCGCTTTGGCCATCCATGTCGATGATGAGTTCGGTGAATCGGCAGGCCGTATAGTCCTGCTTTTCTTCAAAATACGACGCTTGCACCACAGGTGCGGCAGGCTCTATTGCGACAATGTCGTCTTGGGAAACAGTAGGAGTGCTTGACGCTACATCGGCTTCCGGAGATACCGGTGAAGGTTCAACTGCAACGGTTGCGGAAGGAGCAGGATCCGGTCTGTCGACGACTTTTGGCGCGTCGACCTTAACTCTACGCGGCGGCGGCAATGGCGCTTCTTTAACCTTTGTACGCACCTTGGCGGATTTGCCTGTTTGCGTTTTGATTGTTTGTGTTGTTTCCCGGTCAAGTTCCAGAGCAGCTAATTCTGCCTCGCGAAGCTTTTGTTTGTCTTCGGCAGCGGCAAGCTCAATCAATACTGCACAGCGCCCGATACCTGCCGCAGCTCCGATGATTGCCCCCCGTTCCGCAGCTCTTGACCCACCGATCGCAGCACCAACCAAAGCACCACCAACCGCACCGATCGCGACACTACCTATACAGCCGCCAATGGCACGGTCCATTGCCGTAGAACGCGACAGTGTTGCCCCGCCTTGGGATGTAGTGGAACAAGCCTGCAAAAGAAAAGACGAGAGACAAACTACCGTCGGCACCAACACTGATTTACGCATTTTTACCTCATACTCTAAAAAAAATTAACCTTTCTTTAAGCATCTATCAAGCGCCAATTTTATGTAGATCTATTTTTCGAAATCATTCAAATCAGTACTCTGGATCTGTTTTGTCGAACCGCTCGAATTGCACTGTATTGATTGCGCTTTTGAGGGTCCGATTATTCAGAATGCCGACATACCCACTTGACCCCGATCGGGCGTTAACAAAGTTGCATAATATGCATTATGGAACTAATCGGCTTGCCAGTCTTCTATCAAGTTTCCGTTCACTAAGGCTTTGGACAGTCAGCCTACCCAGACGACTGCGCTCCCGTCTCATGGGGCTATGGCGACTTTCTCTTTGGTTCTCGTTCAGCACGCTATCGGGCTCCACCGCATTGGCAATTGCTTGGCTAGCATTGAATTGCGCGAGCTTTTCGGGCGGCGATGCGAGGAGTTGTTCCAACACAAACCGCACCAATTGTGGCGCGGCAATGCTTGTGCCGTTGAGAATGCGCGTGGAGCCACTACGAACGCCAGCGCCCAGACGACCAATTAAAAATCGAGAAGACTCTACCGGCAAAGCCACATCTACCTGGCTATGACCGGGATCACTTGCAGAACTGTAAGCAGCCCCTGCGCCGCTGGCTTGCTCAAACCCTCCCGCCACAAACGCGTTGAGTGTGGTTGTGGGGTCGCTGCGCAGTGTTGCCATGCCTGAAATCGTGCCGTCACGCACGACAGCGCTGTCACCCTGGTCATCAACTGCACTATCGCCAAGCGCATCAAAACGGCTTTCCGTGTAGCGATCGTCATCAAAATAGGCCTGACGACCCCGGCGGCCAAAGCCGGAAACCGACTCATCGCGCAATACATAGCCAACGAACTGTCCGTCCTTCGGCATTTCAGATTGTAGACGGATGTGCCATCGACCTGCAGGCGCACGGGCCCGGCCGTCCAAATGATGAGCCGTCGGCGCGATGCACAGCGTCAGACGACGACGATTTGCTGACGGTGGCGCATCCGGGGACCTCCCCTCCGCCTCCAGAGTATCGGTTTTCACGCGAGCGACGACAGCGGCGTAGATATCAAATTCTTCAGAACTGACTTCACTGTTACGTTCACCAATCGCTTCATCGAAAAGTGTTTGAGCAAACTCTCCTGCCGACAAATCAATCTCAAAGTCTTGTGCATTCTCGTTCGGCAAACCGATACTCAGTTTGAGCTTGTCGGCGCCTTCGGGGAACCAAAACTCCACATATGTGGACGTACGGTCCGCAGGTTGAAGGTGCAAGGCAGTCTGTAGGCTGATGCTGTCACCGTCTGAATTTGCAGCTTCGCTGCGAACATGGCCTTGTGACAAGTGGCTGTTCCCAGCCGGAACAGTGATCTGGACAATTGCGTCATCGGGAACTTTGGCCAACTTCTCCGTAACCATCTGATTGCGATAACGTTGCGCTCTGGCGATGATAGCGCGTTCAATAATTGAACCACCATTACGCGGCCCGCTCATAAGCCCGTAACTGAAATTGAGCACCACGGGCAAAGGCCGACCAATTGCTTGCGCGATCAAGGCGGCACGCGAAAAGATGTAGTCGAGCGCGGAAACACATCCGGCAATCAACGATAAGCCAGACGTGTCTTGAGAGGCCAAAATAGGCAGCTGAACACCGATCAACCGAACGGCATGACCAGCCGGATCCGCCGGGTCGTAACCGGCAGCAATATCGGCGACAAATGTGCCATGCGAAACACTTAAATCGAGCGGATGCGGCGCACCATGTGCCGGATCAGCATGGACCAGACCAAGCGCGCGCAAGGCTGCCATCTCATCGAAGGGAGAGGCCCCGTTAATGACCTGATCGATATCCTCGCGCAGGATTTCGCGCCCAAAACCGACGGTGCTGTCATTATCTGGCGCGATCCCGTCCTGATGCCAAAAATAGTCAAACCGGCTCGCCAGCGCACCCGTTTTCTTTCGCGTCAAAAACGTGTCCCGCACCACGTTGAGGCTGTCATCAATGAACGCCACAATTGCTTTGGGCTGCTCCATTTCTGCGGCTGGCAGTTCATAAGACTTAGGTTTTGTAGGCGTCTCTTTGCTCGGCACCGACCGCACCGAAATCGGCAACCGCGCAGCGAAAAGCACCAGCTCGGACGGGTCAGGACTGGTACCGACGATCGACTTCTCAGCCTCAGGCAATGCAACGTTTTGGCTGGGCAATGATCTCAGAAAGTTAAATTTTATCGACGGTTGAGTGTCGGGTTGTGCCTCATTAGCGCGGCCGGTCACCGGACCAATACTCTGCGTGTCCAGGTCCAATGTCGAGAAGAAGCGAAAGTCGTCCGACGGATCATCAACGCCACCTCGAAATTCTTCGCTGGGATTAAAAGCGGCACCAGGTCCTAAAACCCATTGGGAATAGCCATCAATGATCTGGATGGGAGGTTTTCCATCCACCAAAGGTAAGACGTAGCGCGGCGCATCATCGTGCCAAATAAACTTGCTCATGGCCTTACTTCCACTCGCTTACGGCATTGTCCCAAAGCCACTTGAAAGTGTCGATAGCGGGATCGACAACGGGCTGCGGCTCGGAGAACTGCAAACGTTCTCCCGATGCATAAGTGGCCAGATCGAAATCAGACCCGTCATCTTTCGTACCGTCAAACATGGCGACGCGGTAGGCGTTCTGTGCGCCTGCACGGCACAAGAGAGCATCGCCAATCACTGAGCCTAAGCCTGCCCCGGCCACGCTATCGATTGGGAAGTGAACACCGGCTACGGTGCGATTGATGGCAATGCGTTCTGCTTGACGCATCAACATTGTGTCCAAAAGGGCTTGATTAACTTGGCCACCCTTTTTCGTGCCAACCACCTTCATCAAGGCCGACAACAACGTTGCGGCTGTAAAAGCTTCCGTCGCATGGCCGCTTGGTAAGGTAGAGTGACCGGGCGTTGGAATGATCGGCTGAACCTGCGCGGAAAATGCGTCGGGCCTGGGACAACCGAGACTGTGTTTCACACGCAAAACAATAGAGGACGCTACGGAGTAACTCATAGCCAGCAATTCATGGGTGTAGCGCTTCGTGCCTGGATGCAGATTAATGATCGTGCCAAAAAAGGTTCCGGTATAACCCGCTTGCGCCAGTATTTCGGCTGCACGGTCAGCGCGCAAATCGACATAGGCACGCAGGTGAGGCATATGGGCCTTAAGCTGCACATCGCTTGGCCGCTTGAACGTTGCTATGGCGTTGAGCGGGCGAGAAATCGCCCCTTTGTCGTCGGCGCTCAATGCACCGGAGAAATAAACCTCCGCATCATTGGTTGCGGTAGGCGTCACGGTGAAGCCAGCCATGAGATCATTGGCAATCACTGCGCTGCGCACTGATGCAGACCAGTCGCCTAATCGACTGACGTCATTCGGACTAAATGCAACTGGTGTGTTGTATTGATCCGACCATGGACCAACAATCCCGTCGCGCGCCGTCGCGAGTGCCGATGTCGTCGCCCCATCATAGAGGCCGGCATTGGCCGCGATCCCGGAAATGCCGCTAATGCCAGAGATCCCGCTAATGCCGGATATTCCAGATATGCCAGAGATACCCGAAATCCCCGATATGCCGCTAATGCCTGAAATTCCGCTGATGCCAGAGATACCCGAAATACCTGAAAGTGTTGACATGATTTGTGTTCCTTGAACTTGTGTTTAAACAGTTGAGCTATTGTGGAAGACCTGCGCGGGCGAGCGAGCCAGCCCACTCGATGCCAGTTGGTAGATCGCCGGCGGGATGGCTCATGAGGTATTTTTTGACGGTCAATTCTGGATCCAGCGCTCGCAGCCGCTGCATTGTTGTTTTGGCGCTCTTCACATCCCCTTGCATTTCATGCGCAACCACTTTGACACGCAATGATGAGCGGTGATGACGGTTTTTCGCCAACGAGCTATCGATTAGAGCAATTGCCCGATCGTACTCTCCATTGGATACGCAAGCCGTCGCTGCAATGTTTTCGAAGAAGTATGCCTGAGGGCCGCTTGGTGATAGTTTCAGCGCATGGTCAGCATGGGCAACCGCTTGCTTGCCATCACCCGCAAAAGCAAAAAGCCTTCCTTGAAGTAGCCATGCAAGTGCATTGTTAGCTTCCAGACGTCGTGCTTGGGCCAATAGCGATGATGCCTTTGTAAAATCATGGCCCGGACTGTTGTTGACCATACCGCTCATCGCGAGACTGAATGAGCAGTTCTGATTGATGTCCAAGGCGCGCGATACGCAATTGAGCGCATTGGCAACCTCTCGCGCGGGATTATCAGTCCAACCCTGTGGGATTGACAACATGTACCAATGGGCCAGCCAAGCAAACAGTCGCGCATCCTTGATGCCGCGCTCTTCAGTCAAGTGCTCGAGCGCGCGCCGCGCACTGGCGAACGCCCCAAGCTGATCGCTGTGCATATTACTGATGGCACTCAGAAAAATCTCATGGCTGGCCAAATTGGGAAGAGGCGCGCTGCGCGCCAGCTCAACCGCCGCATTGGTCAATACGTAGCCGATATGAATGCCCACCTCAGTGAAAAAATCACTGCCAGGCTTTAAGATTTGATCCACATCCGCCGCCAGCTGGCGTGTCCACAGCACGTTGCCATTTGTTACATCGGCCAATTCCACATTGGCTACAAACCCGTTTTGGTCAGCACGAACGAAACCATAAACAATGAAATCTGACCTCAGTGTTTCGCGCACCGCCGACATGGAAATCTGCGAACCCGCAAGCTCGCGGGTCGCTAGATGCGAAATGACGTTGATCACTTTTGAACGCGACAAAGACCGTGATAGCTCCATCGCAATCAAGTCGCCGAAAAAGCCTTGGTTAGCCTCAAAACCGAACACAGTAAGCGGCAGCACCGCTACAGTCGGCATCAAGGTTTGGGAGGTGTAGATATAATCGCTTTCCGCATTTTGCTTTTGCGCGACGACACCATGTTCGCGCTGGGCTGCAATCCAGGTGCGAAAGCCTTTTTCCGGAATATCAATACCCTCTAAAAACTCCCCGTCCCGGCCATCCCCGATCAGTTCTATATGACTGAGATCAATCCTCAGTTCGCCGTAAGGACTGTCGATCAGCGCTTGGCCTTCAACACCTAATGCCTTCCGGATGTCATGCAACGCACGGCGTAAGCTCGCCATCCCATGGTCACGGTCCCCCGCACTCCAGAGCGTTTGTTGCAACCAATTTTTGCTGTGTGCTCCCCCCTTTGCTGTCACCAGCAGGGCAATCAGCACTTTGGGCTTGTCACCCTTAACGACAACAGTGGTTCCATCATTCCACTGCGCCGAAAAAGCACCAAACAATTTGATCTGAAGTCTCCGCATCCCTTTGCGCGCTGCCGCCTCCCCTGACCGCCTAACCTTGCGTCAGGAAAACAGTGTTGTGAATAGCGTTCACACATTTTTAACGCATTAGAAACAGCCGCAAATGCGTTTTTACTAATACAGTTTTTTAGCACTTGAAGAGACGGTATTAGAAATGGCGATATCTAGTAAAAACATCAAACTTCTAGAACAAAAAAATAATAGAGTTCGCGACCTGAGCGAATTTTGCCAGATGTGGCCCGAATTTAAGTCACTTGTGACGGAATCAGATATTGAAAAAACTGATATTGATCCAGAAATAGTTCGTTTGATTTTACGTCTCTACCAGCTGGCAGATCATGTCTGCCCCGGCAAAAGGCTCTGATAGGCAGATCAAATTGCTCCCCGAAAAAGGAAAAACCAATGACAGATCAATCAAAACCCACAGTTCACGGCCGCAAAACTGCCATGGTAATTGAGGGCGAAGGTCCCGTTTCTGACGCAGCATCTGGTTTTCGGTTTGGCCGACTGTTTCCAAGTTCCTCCCAGCCTCCGGTCATCCTTAAAGTATCAACCTGTGCGATACTGGGTGACCGGATGGTGGCTACACCGGAGATGTCACGCAAAGACAGCGACATCCCTGCTGGCTACACGTACTTTGGTCAATTCGTCGACCATGACATTTCTTTCGATAACACAAAGAAAGAAGCGGACGTTCCAGAAACAGATGAGATTGAGCCGACCCGCGACAATGATTTGATTCAAAAGCGCTCACCTTCGCTCGATCTTGACAGTCTGTATGGTGGCACTGCAGCACGCGACACTGCTTTGTTCGATGGAGCTCATTTCAAGATTGGGACCAACAGTCCGAGTGTTCAAGGCAAAGGCGCCATCGGAAAAACCGATATGCACAATGACTTGCCCAGAGCAATCGTCTCAACTCCCAAAGGACCAAAACTACGTGCTCAAATTGGCGATGAACGAAACGATGAAAATCTTGTCGTCGCACAAACACACCTGATGTGGCTGAAGTTTCACAATCACGTGGTTGACCTTTTGCAGGCCGCAAACCCGTCAGACCCTGAGACACTTGTTTTCGAGCAGGCAAAGGCGCTCGTTACCCGGCACTATCAGCACATTGTGCTCCATGATTTTGTCAAACGCTTCACTGAAGCGAAAATATTTGAAGATGTCATTGTCAAAGGCAACCGGCGCGTGATGACCCATGGCGCGGGCGAAGTGCCATTTATGCCGTTGGAATTTTCCGTAGCGGCCTATCGCCATGGACACAGCCAAGTACGCGAAGTTTACGACTGGAATGTCAATTTCGGCACCGGTAGCGGCATTTTACCCAGCTCTCCCTTTGGCCTCCTATTTGATTTCAGCGGCGGCTCCGGTACGCGGCTAGACCAAGAAAATCTGCCGACCAACTGGGTTGCAGACTTCCGTCGTCTTTACGACTTCTCAGAGCATAATTTGCCAAATCTCTCCGATAGTGTGGTCGGACAGATCGGCATGGCTAAATCGATCGACCCTTACATTGCGCCAGCCCTCGGTAATCTTCCTGGATTGCGCGATGCGGTGATGATGGGAAAAGCTCCATTCGCGAATCTGGCCGCGCTTAATCTGCGCCGGGGATCGATGCGTGCGCTGCCTTCCGGCCAGGATGTGTCGCGCCAACTCAGCAATGTTAAGATGTTGACCGAAGCCAAGATGCGCGCCGTCATCGACCCCCAATTCGCCGATGTAATGGAGCGGTTCTCACTCTTCGAACGCACCCCACTATGGCTCTACATTCTTCTGGAAGCCGCCGACAATGGAGGCAACCAGATGGGCGCACTTGGCTCAACGATTGTCTGTGAGACCTTTCTGACCCTCGTTCTGACGTCCCGCACATCCATCATAAATGGCAGCGTCCGATGGACACCGGACGATGACAAGGTGCTTTTGAACAGCCCCTTCCCGCTCGACCGCATCGATCGGCTCCTGGTCTGGATGGACGAGCGCAAGCCGATCATCGACCCCCTGCAAGATTCAAGGAATTTGGCGTCTGCCTAACGATTTTCTCCTGAATAAGGCGCATGATTATGACAAATAAGATCTCACTTGCTCAGCTCCAACAATTGCTAAGAGATGAAAAAACAACGCCTGACGACATTCGCGAATTTTTCACTCTCAACGAAATAGAAAGCCGCGGTTTCGCGCCGGTTGTCACGCTTGACCCAGAAAAGGTTGAGTTTGGGGATGATGAAGCGGCTCTTGCTATCTCGTCATTTAACAATTGGAGCCGCAGATATCGCGCACGGGTTTTCCGAAGCAAAATTAAGAGCGGATGGGTGGGTCCAACCTGCATATCGGAAGGAGACAGCTATTTTCAGTATCCGATTTTGTTGGATGATATCATCGACAATTTCATGAAATCCCATGCGGTCGAAAGCCTCGGTGCAGCAGGTGACCTCCTCGAGGCGATGGTGCAGTCCGGTGAATTGATAGCCACCTATGATCCGTCAGTGCATGACTTCGTGCTGATAAGTGGTGGAGGAAACGACCTGTTGGGTGAAGGGCGTCTACAGACATTTATCCGCCCATTCGAACCAGAACGCATAGCAAGCCGCTACCTCAACAGTTACTTCAAACCTTTTTTGGACAACGCAATCAACAATTTTGACGCTTTGATCAGCGGGCTTAAGCGCAAAAACTCTGATGTGCGCATTTTAACCCATACTTATGCCTATGCGCTGCCAAACAATGGAAAATGGCTCGGCAAACCGTTGAAGGCAAAAGGCATTACCGATGAGACACTTCAACGGGAAATCATCAAAGTCATCGTAGACAAATTTCATACAGCGATGAAAAAACTTGAGAGGCGACACGCTGGCAATCTGCTGGTAGTCGACTGCCGAAAATCGCTACCACATCCCTCCGACTGGACCGATGAACTGCATCCAAACAATGCCGGATATGCCCGAATTGCCGCAAGGATACTCGCCAAAACGACGGTGACATCATGAACACACCAGTTGACAATGAGGCACGCGAACCGTCACCGGGCACGCGCACAAAGCGGATCATGGGAAAATTCAATCGCGGACACGCATTGATATTCCTTGTTGGCATTGCATTTCTGCTTATGCCCAGTTTTGTTGAGGCCATTCACGCCTTGAAAATACTACCCGATCGTTCAAGCCAGCATACGCTGGCGCAAGAATTGAACGACCTAGTTGCAAACTCTAGGGGACTTTCCAACGAGACAAAAAACGCCATTGATCTGCTAGTAGGGTCATTGGAAGGTGGTTTCACATTTGAAACGATTTGCCTGATTGTCGGCACATTTGCCATCGGACTGGGGCTGATCTTCACTGTGACACCCATGGATGTGGATGGCGCTATGCGCATCCAAGGAAGCTGGAAGGATAAAAACTTCTCTCTCGGTGAAGGCGTATTTCTTTGGATAATTGTCATCGCATTACCGGCAACGATAGGTGTCTCCGCCTATCGCAGTGTGGACCCCTCACTGAAAGGCCAGACTCTACAGGGCTTTATGCAGGCTTTGGTTGAATTGGACAGAAAGGTCCACTCAAACCAAAAGGTTGAAGGGATTATCGCCAGACTTACCGCAGCCGACGCCTTCCGTGCACCTTATGAAGTCGCGTTTGACTGTGCTACTGGTGGCGGTTTGAACAACAACTTCGCAGTACGCTTTGGTGATGATATCGAAGTCGGCTTCATTCCAGACTCGATGCGATTTACGCCCAGAGCAATACCGTCAGAGGCCGATATTCTATTGGCAAATTATACTGCGCAATCGACGTCCGTCCGCGATTACGAACCCGATAGATGGCTTGAAAATGAACGGTCGGTCATCGGACCCGCGAACGGCGATAGCAACAGTAGCATCAGAGACTTTCTGCTTGTGACCGATATAGATGACGGTCAGTTGGTCAGTTTTACAGAGCAAATTCCAGAACCGGAGGCAGTTCAACCGACTAAAATCGATCCGACCGAAGAAACAGACACCGACATTCTAGAAAAGCCAAAACCGTCTAGCTCAGCAGCGACACTATCACTCACTCCATTCGCTGTCATCGGTTTGAGAAGAAGCGGTTCACGCGGACCCCTGCAAAGAGACGCACGCTCAATAGCGAAGCACGCAGTTGTCATCAAGGTCGAGGACGCTTCGAAATTTTGCGAACTGTTGGCAAAACAAAAAAAGCGCGCGGAGGACCAGGAATGACCAATATGGATTTCAAAATGCTCCCGCGCACAATTGGGTTCATCTTCTTTGTTATGGCCAGCAGTGCCTTCGCTCAGGACACGACAAACCAGCAAGCGGAAGACTATTCCGTGAAAGGCCTCGATCAGTTATTGGATGAGGGCGATATTGGTGACAGCATCGACTATTATCGAGCACTTTACAGCGATACCGACACGCGGGCCGATGCAGAGAATTTTGTCGCCGAATTGATTAAAAGGGTTGAGACCCGGATTGTCGATTACCGCGGACCCGAAGATTTATGTCGTCAACTACCGCGTGAACTACTGCCCACCTATACATTCAATCGAGAAGTACCGCGTCACTGGTTGGATATCGCCTTTTTATCACGCGTACCGATCGGATGGCCTGATCAGCTCGAAGAGTTTAGCCAAGTCATCTATAAAGAAGTGGCTTGTTTAAACCAGCCGAAAAACAGCGTTCACGTGCTTAACTATGGCAGTGATCGCAATCAATCGTTGCGGCTTCGTTTGCAGATTATCGAGAATTTGCTTGCCCGGATCCCCGGCAACTATCGCTCAGTATTACCAGATGCTCGCCGCAATAGCTGTGCAGACCATGAACAAAAAAGAGCGGACCGATTGGAGCTTGTCAAGAAGCATCCAGCTAGCCGCTATGCTCCAAGAGCACTGCTGCTGGCAACCTACTCGACAATCTCCCATGCTCAATCTGAAGGTTGTGACGAGGACGAAAAAATCGATTTGCTGAATGCGCAAGTCGCTGAAATTGCAAAATCGCTTGAGGCAGACGGGCTGTTTCAATCATCGATAGGCTCATGGCGGTTTGCCAATGACCTGGTCCACTTTGGACTCGTGACTGCCTATCTAGCTGGAAATCAGGATAGCTTTAATGCGCTGTTAGCCCGAATGCCCGCCGAACAGCAAATGATCGATGGTTCAGGCCGGTGGGTGCAAGATAACAAGTCCTTGAACATACATAAACGGGAAAATTTCGAACCGATCATTCGGAAGAGAGAAATTGAGTTGCTGGAGCATGCCGTGCAACGTCTATTCGCCGATACCCATCTTCCCTACACAGATACCGTCTATGTTTTTCAATTTCTACCCGGTGACGATGGGACCGCTCTTCAGAAGTCATTTCTACCGAGGCAGTTCGCCCAGTTTTATCAGAATCTCGATTTTTCAATTGATAATCTGAGTGACCGACTTATGGCAGTCCGAGAGTCGGAGCACATTCCCCGTCATGAATTGGCATCGGTTATTCTGTATCCGGAGCTTTTACAGGAAGATCTCGAGCGCGGAATGAAGGCATGTCAAAGCATCGTTGAGAACATTGTGCCGAGCATAACGCAATGCAGTGCAATGACGCGAAATCAGAGCGCAGAACCAACTTTCGACATCGGTGTTCAACACATTTCTGAGCAGCTGGCGCGCAATCTGGTTGATGCATTGGCGAGTATCCAATCGACGACCACGATCAGGCACACGCCGCTTCCTTCACGGTTTTGAGATGCCGACAGATTTATTTAAAGGGTTGGCGCTCGATAGATCGATTGTCCGAAGTCGTGCTGTTGTTGGTGGGAAGGACACGCGGCGACGCATCACGCAAGTGACAGCGCCCCCTTGGTCTTCAATTTGCAGATTGGTGAGTGACGGTGACTTCATTAGCAATGTGGTTGGAACTGGTTTCTTCATCGCTCCTCAATTTGTGCTGACGGCAGCGCATTGTGTCTTCGACGACCGACGGCTTGGCGGTAAAGCACAGCGGGTCAAAATTGAAGCGCCAACTGTCGAAAGCGATAGCGCAAATATTGTGATCAGCAGCAACGAACTAATTCACACGCCGTTTTTGTGGAATGGAGCCAACAATGAGGTACAGCACGACTACGCCATTATAGATTTGCGCGGCACACGATTTTTCGCCAAAACATTTTTTGTCCTGGCGCCAACCGGGAATTTTTCGGGGCATTTCGCGAATATCGCCGGCTATCCGGCAGACCGTGACCACAGCCAGTTCATGTATCATGATGCAGGGATAATATCAGATACGTTCATGGGCACCCTTCGGTACAAAACCGATACTGGCGCAGGACAAAGTGGTGGTCCTGTCTGGTGTTACGACCATGCGCAAGACAAGATTGGCAAAATTGTTGGGATACATATTCAAAAGGGCGATCACTTCGAGAAGTCGGGTGAAGGACACATTTTCATCGACAATATAGGTGTGGCGATCTCCCAAGAGCTTCGCGATTTTATCGCCCAAGTAGGTCAGACTTAAGTCCAGAGCCATTTTTTAATGGATAGAAAAATTGACCTGCAATATTGGTTACATGCGATCACAAATGATCCTGTAATATTTGATCGGTCGACCTTTCCGACAAATGAATTTTCTAAGTGACCTGCTCAATGATGCCGGATCGAATTTTTGTTTTGGTGCGGAATTCGAATGTCTCACCCTCTTCGCATTCCAGCACAGCTTGGGCAATTGGTTTATTCTTATTGACAATGCCTTGTTCTTGGTTGTCCTTGGTCGCCGAGATGGTGAATTGGTGAACCTCATCGGTATCCAAATAGCGCACGCGAACTGTAGACCCAACATCTACAGTCCTCACATCCGAAACAATCTGCTTTGTGGATGGCAAGGCGGCGATGGCCAAAGCACTTGCCGGTCTTTCCGTGTCAGAGCTCAACGATAGTTCGGTCTGAGCACTACCAACTTCATCAACCTGCGTAGATTCAACAGGCGACAAGGATATCTCTTCAGCGAACCCTGAATATGCGGCTTCAGATGAGCGTCGCTTGGCATCGGCCAAAGCTTTACGAATTTCCTCTGCGAGAAGATCGCGCTCCCGACTCTGATTATTAAACCAGTCGGTCGACCAGATGCGGTAAATATGCCAGCCTAGTCCTTCAAGTACCTCTTGGCGTAGACGGTCTCGGTCTCGCGCGGATTTTGCCGAGTGGTAGCTCGCCCCGTCGCATTCAATGCCCAACAAATAGCCGTGGGGCCAATCGGGATGTATGACCCCTATATCAATAAAATATCCCGCCACACCCACTTGTGGCACCGCGGTCATGCCCATGGACCCGAGCATCGAAATAACATGACGTTCGAAATCGGAATCAGGCTCGGCTCGATCAGCGGAGACCGATCCTTCCAATGCACCCCCGGCCGAATATTCAAGCCAGCGCTTGAGCATAAACACACCGACATTCGCGTGCTCAGTAGCAAGAATGTCGGACGGCAGCATCGAGGTAAATGTCACCATCTGGTGCTTTGCACGGCTAAACAACACGTTTAGGCGGCGCTTGCCCCGTTTGCCACCAATCGGTCCAAAACGCTGTGCAACCTTGCCCCCCTTCTCCGCCGGGCCATAAACAGTGGAAATGAAAATCACATCGCGTTCGTCACCCTGAACATTTTCGAGGTTTTTGACGAAAAACCGCTCAATACCGCCCTCCTTGTCTGTCCAGACCAACATGTAGTCCTCAACATGTGGATTGGTGTTCCGGGCCTCGTCCAGATACTGTTCAATAAGCGAGGCGTGAGCGAGATTGAGCGCAACAATGCCCAGCGATTGATCGGGATTTTTGCGCATATGCTCGACGGCCGCATCAGCTACTGCTTTTGCCTCATTGGGATTGATACCACCATGATAGTTTCCATCCACCTTGTGCAAGCTAACCGCGCGATAGCCGGATGCCTGCTCTTGCGGCGACGGAAAAACCGTAAGATTCTCGTCATAAACAAAATGGTTTGAAAAACGGATGAGATCGCCGTGTCGTGAGCGATAATGCCAGTTGAGCTCTCGTTTCGGCCTAAAGGTACCATTTGCCATTTCCAGAATGGATTTCTCTTCAACAGCTTCATATTCCTCATCGTCGTCATCAATGTCGTCACTCAAAGCTTTTCTGAAAAAGCTTGTCGGTGCCAACTGGTTTTCATCACCAACAATGATCACCTGACGCGCGCGCATGATCGCACCAATCGCTGACTCCGGCGTCATCTGTGATGCCTCGTCGATGATGCACATATCAAATTCAATGGTTCCCATAGGGACATATTGCGCGACAGCTAACGGCGACATCATCCAGCATGGTTTCAAAACTTGCAGCGCTTCGCCTGAGCGGCTTACTAAGTCGCGTATAGAAGGTCTGATACGCTCTTTGTCTCGATAATGCTCGAGCAGGGATAATTGAGTATACGTGCCAACACGGGCCGAGCCATTTCCGATGGGCACTTCTCCATTACGTGCCAGCAGGCGTGCCTTGAGCTCAACCCTGTCCAACTGATTGAGCTGCCTGTCAAAATGGGCGATATCGCGTCTCGCACGATCCAGTGCGATGCCATCAAAACGAGTAAGAATGCTGTCGTTTTGATGATCAAGCTCCAGCGCAAACGCCCGATAAATCGCTGCCTCCACCGCATCAGCCAAGCCATTTTCGAGCGCTTCCATAAAACCAAATCGCGCCTGTCGAAGTGTCGTCAAAGCCTGATTTCGCCGGCTCACCAGGCTAAGTCCGTTCTGGTCTGCAGCCGCACGAGCGCATTGCTGGTGCCCGTTGTCGGCATCATCAAGCGGCGGCGGATGTCCCGAAGTGTCAATATGCGCAGCTTCGCACAAACCATTCCAAGCCTGCGCTGCCGATTGGGCCTGTTTCTGGGCGTCACCAAGCCTCTCAATAATTCTGTCCAATACCGGCACCGGTAGCTCTGTGCCGAATACCAGCGGGGCGATCGCGCTTTCCGCCCCTAGAGTAAAAAGCTCATTTAGCTCCTTACAGAGCGCGGCATCAGTCTCGCAGCCATGGAAGTGATCGCCCAAGATGCGCCGGGCCAACTGACTGTTTGCAAGCTCTTGTTTTGTCGAATGTCGCGCTGTCAGCATCCCTTCGAAGCGCTTCAAATCATCGGCGTTTACAGAACCTGGATCGCATAAAAGTGTGGCATGCTCAGCAATTGAAGCCACGGCCGTTTGGCGCGGCGCGAGTTGCTCGTTTTTCGCTTTGTAATCAGCAACAAATGCGCTCAGATCCAAATTAACGTCATCCAAATCAGTCGGCAAAGACTGTAATATTGAAATATCAACAGTCTTTGCAGCCAACTGCAAAGCAGGCTTATCCTTCAGTGTCGTATCGACCTGAATCCGATAGTCTAATGCAGACTTCAACACAGAGAGATTGGTTCGCGCCCCGGCGTAAAAAGCCCCTAAAATCTGTCGGTAGCGATCGTCCTGCTCGAGTTTCAAAAGAGCGCGCTTATAGGAAAGCCAATCCTGCAGCCTTGCGACAGCTTTATCGCGGCTAAATTTTGCATCAATACTATGGCTAAGATACCGTATTTTAGCGGACCGGAACGCGCCACTGGCAAAACGCAGTAAACCAGCCTGCGAAATTGTCTGGCGCAACTCCAGCAATTCAGCCTCATCAGCACCATCCACATCTCTAAAATAGGCCGATAATTCAGATTTTTTCTCAGCAATCTGCTCGAGTGCATCTATCAGCTGTTCGATGATGATTTTTGCGTTGTCATTATCCCAAAAAAGCCCGCGCATCTTTGCGGCGTCAGGGGACAAACCAACAGCAACCTTCGCCAGAGCGCCAAATTCTGAAACCTTCCAGGCTCGCGCAGCATTGTGTTGCTTGTAGAATTCAACCAACGCAACCACCTGCTGCCTTTGACGGTTGAGCGCTTGGCTATCGACGTGCAGCCGTTGCTCGGCGGCCTTGGGATCGGCAGTGTCGACCCCAACAACTACCATAGCATCACTAAGCATCACCAGCCGCGCTGGCAAACCCTCTTGCTCAGGATCGACTATTGAGCGCTCAAGTTCATCATTGTGAGCCATGAACGTACGCAACTTTTGCGCAAAAGCGCTAAACTCCCGGATTTCAGCGTCGTTGTGCAGGATACTGAAATCGAAGACGTTGGCCTGATGAGCAGCAAAGCAGGACTTAAGCTTTTGTCCAAACCAAACTGCGCTTTCAGCTTCGCTATCGCTCCAAACAGATAATTTTGCCCCCACCAATTTATGCCGAGTCTGGTGCAACTCGCGAAATTGGTTGGCACCTAGGTTCGCTTTGCGTTGAATTTCCTCCCAGTGAAATGCACTTAGACTTTCAAGCTTACTGCTCAACCACAGTTCGGCTTTAACTTCACTCAGCTGTGTCGCCTCGACAGTCTTTGCCGCGTTAAGGAGATTATCGCGTTCTTGCCACGCTTGGTGGGGATCAATCTTGCCGATGGCATCCAATTGCTCCGGCGTACAGTTCTCCAAGGAGCCCGCACTAAGCATAACGCCGCCCAAAATGTCATGGACTGTTTTGTCGGTCTCACCGACTTTCATTTTCAACAAAGATGTGTAGCGCTTTAGTTCTTCGCGCGCGGCTGCAAATTTTTCTCGCGCCGCCTTGCGCTGGTTGTTAGTGGGTGTGCCAGTTACTTCAAACCGCTGATTGATGGACGCCATAAAAGCTGACTTGGTGGCGCGTCCGGCAATTAATGGCAATGTAAACGCGCCGAGTCCGGCTGCCGCAAGCTTGCTTTCAACGACCGTTAGAGCCGCTGCCTTTTCTGCAACAAACAGGACACTCTTTCCCTTTGCCAAAGCATCTGCGATCGCATTGACAATAGTCTGCGATTTACCAGTTCCGGGTGGACCTTCAATGGCCATATTGCGACCGCTGGCTATATCGACCAACGCGCTGAATTGGGAAGCGTCCGCGCGGTCAATTAACACGTCGATGGTGCTTTCGACCTCCGCAGCATCGATGTCATATTCCTCGGCTTTTGAAAGGTTAGTCCCTTCGCTGCCGCTAATTAATTTGGCAACTCCTTCATGAGCGGCGAAATCGGTCTGGCTCGTATCGAGATCGTGGTACATCGCGAGGCGCGAAGACGGAAATATTCCGAATGTCGCCAACCGGCGAATCTTCCAATCCAAATTATCGGGGCGCGCGGCATGAATTTTCGCGAAATAATCTTCAGCGCTGGGGCCATCCAGATCCGGCAATTCAATTCCAAATTGGAGGCGAAACATTTCCGCCAGCACGTGATTGATTTCAGGCTCATCACCGGTGGATGTTACCTCATAAACCGGCCCGCTTGGTGTCTTGAACCTTTTTAGTACAACCGGCAGCAATATCAGCGGTGACATGAAACGATCGTTACTCTTGGGATCCTTCCAGTCGAGATAACCAAAGGCTGCACGCAAAACGCTTATGCCGGTCTCTTCTTCAAAACTCCGGTTTTTGGCGTCGATTTTGCCTAGGGCTCTTTCCAGCGCATCCGGCAAAAACAGGGTCTGGATTGAGTCATCGTCATGGCGGCCATCGTCGTTTTTCTCTGTGGCATCAGGCAATTCATACGACGGGCTGATGTCGTGAGCCTTGGCATGCGCTGCGAGATCTAATTTGGTTTTTATTTGGCGCTTTGGTAGTCCATACTCTTCTCGTAATTTATCCTTCAGACTGCGCAGTGCGTCTTCACGGTCTGCCAATTGTTTGTCGTCACTACCCGACAGCGCTTCTAGTGCCGCCTTATAGTCAAGATCTGAAATCATGGCGGCTTCAACAGCCTGTTTGAATTCTGCAGTCTGTTCGTCGGGCAACGGGTCACCCAGCGGTGGCAAGGGCTCAAACCGTAGCGCCGTACGTTGTTGAAGCTTGAACAGCAAAATATCTGGCAGCTCATCAACAGCACGCACGTGATTGACAGTACGAGCATTAAAGTGGGTGTGTATGAGAGGATTTCGTCGACTAAAATCGAGCAGCTTTTGGCGCAGATCTTCAATCTTGTTGGTGATAACGCTCTGCAGTTCAATCCCGCCCATAACCAATTTATACCTTTTATCTGACCGTGACGGTTCCCAGTTTAGTGACATTTAATGGAGCATTACTGCCATTGAGCTGCAAGCCGAAAATAATCGTGCACCTCTCAAAGCTCGAGCTGGAACTTCTACTGATCTGAAACTAACGCCCGCACCATCGGCCAGATCGAGAATTTACCCTTCGCCGCCCGATCAGCCAGCGCCCTAACATAGCCGCCTGGTGATTTGATCTCATCGGCGCGGGCTAAAATGCATGCCAGCATGATTGCCGCGCAGCGTGGACCCATCGTTTGTTGCGCATAAGCCCAGGCAGATGGCGAAACACCCAGCATTGTGCGTATCAGCGCAACCGTGCGATCAAAATCTGACCAGCTTGAAATGCCGTCGCGCGCATAATCAGATAAATCGGGTACGGCCGCCAAGACCATCGACAGTGGCGGCAGTTCAGCTTCAGTTAGAAATTCATCACCGGCATTTTTCAACGGCTCAACCGGCTCATCACCATCCACTGCGCCGGTTTCAGTTCTGTGGGGCGCTAAATCCTTCTTTTCTTTTTCGGGGCTATTTACAGAAATGGATTCTGTATTTGAATTATGAATATGGCGCCCGGACTTGGCGGCATTGCCGCTCTTTTTTTGTGTATTATCTCGTAAATCCAACCCGTTGAGGTAATCGCGTTCAACGATCACGCGTAGGGCTGCGAGAGCTTCCAGGCGCAACTGAAGGGCGTCCGTTGGACCATGACGGCTGACACGGCCAGAAAGCGCGTCCAGCGCCGCGCTGTGGTCCTGCCAGGGGCCATCAAGGGCTTCAGTGATGGCGCTGTCGATGATCTTGCGGCAATCGCGCAAGTGGATTGTAATCGAGGTGCGTGTCTTTTCGCGTGCGAAGCGCTCTTTGGTTACTTCATCGGCCAGATCGTAAATTTCCGGGGCGGCCAACACAAAAGGCGATAGGTCAAAGCCGAACGCCATATGGATCTCGCCTGTTGAGGGGTCTCGGCGGCAATAGCGCTTGCCGTTGGCGCTGTCGCGCCGCAAAATAAGCCCCGCATCCACCAAGGCAGCCAGATGCCGCCGCAATGTCGATTGCGCCATACCACGCAGCCGGTTGCACAGCTCCGCATTGGAAGGAAATACAATCAGCTCCACCGTGCCGTCCAGTTCTGCGCCCTTCTGAAACGAGCACAGCGCCTCAAGCACGGCAATCGCGCGGTCGCTGACACCGATGCGCTGCTTGGCGACGGTGAGAGCGCGCAGCAGCTGCCACTTGTCCGCCCGCCCTGCCCTGTTGCCGGTGCCGTGACGCGTTGGGTCTGCCAAACGTTTTTGGGTCGTGCGGTTGTTTTCAGTGATTTGAAAAACGGCAGCACTCAGCGGCCGCGCCCCGAAGGGCGTCGTTGCAAGACAGTCAGTCATCATTCCCTCACTTCAGTGAAGGCAAAAAATATCCACCGCAGGAATGTGCCTGACGCTTGACTTGCTCGGTTGGAAGTGATTCTCTGGCGTTACCACACGATAGAGGGCTTCCGGGATGGCAACATTCTGGGGCCTTTTTTCTTGCCTAGTTCCTCGTCATTGTTTCTCTTTCAAACGCGGCATCAACGCACCGCCTACGCTACGCAATCAGCTGTCCTGTCGGCGCGCTTGCACGGCCATTGCGGGTAAAGCCTCCTTTAGCCGCTCGATCAGATCCGGCGCTGCCGCAAGATCAAGCGTGATGGTCGCTTTGCCTTTGGCTTCATCAATCACCATTGCGCCGAAGGGCTGGCCGTCGTCATGAGCTAAAACCTGCTTGGGCGGCGCCTTGGGTTTTTTCTTCGACAAACGATCCAGCACCATTTGAAAGCGCAGATCGCTATCGGCTTTCTGGAAGCGCTCGCCATGGATCATTTCGGCCAGCTTGGCGTCCGCATTACGCACCGAACCCAACAGTGCGCCCAGCGCCATCCAACGGGGGCGGCCGACCTTTTGCGCCGGACCGATGGCGCGTACCAGCTGCGCCGGCACAACGTCCATCACTTGGAAATAGCGGGTCATATCGGCCTTGTGGGCCGACAGCGCCGCCTGGGCTGTCGCACGGCTGAAACCATGGTCAATCATCGCTTGGGCAAACAGTGCCCGCTCGATAAAGGACAAATCGCGCCGTTCGGCGTTTTCCTTGCCTTGGGCGATCACCAGCGCTTCGTCGCTCAGCGCTTTGACAACCGCGCGCACAGGTTTGCCCAAAGCGCTCAACGCACGAATGCGGCGGTGGCCATAGGCAGCCTGATAGCGGCCCTTCAGCGTAGGGTGGGGCCTTAGCAGCACCGGCACTTGCTGGCCATGAGCGGCAAGTGATACCTTCAGCTCTTCAAAATCCGCGCCGCCAAAATCCAACCGGTCGGTGAGCGGTGACGCGTCAATCAGCGCTGTATCGATCTCAACCACCTGTTCACCGGGCAGGGCTGCAGGCGCGGCTTGGGAAATAGCATCCAGCGACAAGCCCATGGTCTTCAGCGCACCCGTCGGTGCCGGGCGGCGCGGTGCGGTCGCCATAGGCGCATCGCTCTGCGTATCGGGCTTGGGATCAGTGCCACCAAACATCGAGCGCAAACTGTCTTTTCGAGAGGTCATCGCCTCGCTCCATCTTCAACATCAACCGCGACGCGAGACTGGCGCGATGCGGACCGGTGTGGATAAGTTTTATGGGTGAGTGTCACACATATCATCGCACAACCTCCCTGCCCCACGCTTCAACGATCAGCGCTTCGACTTCACAATTGACAGCTGTCAACGCCTCCATGGCGCGGTCATAGGTCGTGCGGGTGAAGTTTTCGCGGCCGATCTCATACAGGGTCTGCTTGGTCATGCCCGCGTCAGAGATGGCCGTGGACTTGACCATCGGCGCGGTCAGAACGCGGCTGCCGAATTGGGCGCGCAAAAACGCGCTGATCTGCGTTTGCGGGCCATCATTGGGCTCATAGCGGGTGATCAGATAACGCAGAAACGAGAAGTTGAGCGTGCCACCCGCATTGCGCACCACCGCCAGCAAATCGCTCGCCATAAACAGAAACTGGCTCATCGAGGCGACATCGAGCATTTGCGGATGCACCGTCACCAGTACCGCCGTTGCCGCGCACAGCGCGCTGAGCGTTAAGTAACCAAGCTGAGGCGGGCAGTCGATGATCATCACATCATAGTCGGCAGCCACGCTCGCCAGTGCCGTCTGTATGCGGGTGAAAAACAGCCCGTCCTTGTTGCCCGGTCCGCGCTGCGCCAAATGGGTGGGCGTGGCATGCTCGAACTCCTGCAGCTCCAGATTGCCCGGCACCAGATCCAGCCCGTCGAAATAGGTTTTGCGCACAATATCTGACAGGGGCCTGCGTTCCTCATCGTAGCGGATCGCGCCATAGATCGTGTCATTGCCGGTCAGGTCGAGCTCCGGCTGATAGCCAAACAGCGCCGACATGGACGCCTGCGGGTCAAGATCAATCGCCAGCACGCGGTAGCCTTCCAGAGCGAGATGTTGGGCGAGGTGCGCACTGGTTGTGGTCTTGCCGGAGCCGCCCTTGAAATTGGTGATCGCGATCACCTGGCATTGTTCGCCCTTGGCCGGGTCGCGCCGCTTCATGTAACGCGCCGCCTTCGGCCCGCCTTGGCCCGCGAGATACGCGCGCAACGCGTTGACCTGCGCCAACGTGTAAGAGCGCCGCCCATTGGCGGCCACATCGGGCTGGGGCCCCTCGCCCGAAATCGACAATTGCCGCAAATAGCCGTCCGACACGCCGATCAGCTTTGCCGCTTCGCCGGACGTGAAAGGCCGCAGGCTCTTTTGGTTTTTCGGCGGAAACAGTCGCGTACGAATGGCCGATAGCTGCTGCGACAGCACTTCAGCGTCATGGGCAATCTGCACATCGGCATCTTCCATGCCAACGGTGCCATCGCCAAACCCGATCATCTGCTCGTCAATTGCCAAAGCCTTGTTCCGTTATTTGGTTTGCAGCACAAAGAGCCATCTTCCAGCCCGCGCCGCCAAACCCCAATTATCCGCATTAACGCCAAACGCTTCACATACGCCTAAAATCCGTAACCAAGCTGGCGACATTTGCGAGTCGTGTCAACAAAAAGAGGGTTAACAGAAATTAACCAATCAAGGACCAGCTTTTGCTTTGGTTGACAATTGTCAACGCGCAGCAATTCAATAGTCTACGAGTCGAATAGTTGGGGCAAGCATGACTGCATTATCGACAACCATTTGGGTAGGCTTGGCACTGGCGGCGTCGGTTACCACCGCAGGCGCTGCCGCTCCTGCTGCTGGGGGTGCGCTCGCAGCAGCAGGAGCGGTTGCTCCATCAATAGCCGCTGGAATTGCGGCATCGAAGGTAGGCGGGCTTTGCGATGCAATGGGTGTGCACTATCAAAATTGGTGCGGCCAAGGCAAAGCGACAGACGCCAATGATTGGCCGGTCGCCATCCGGCGCGCGCATTTGGAAGCCATTAAGGCGGTAGTTGAAGACTACAGAAAATCCATGGCCGGCAACCCGAACGCCCAAGAGGTTGCAACGCCCTTTGCCCGCGCAACCTTGGAATGGATAAAGCGCGAGAGCAAAAACATTGAGTTGTTGATCCGAACTTTCAAGAGCGAAGCAGACAGCACCCTCCCCTCGGTCAAGCAGGTATTGGGCGAAGAAAACGCTGATTTGCGCCAACTTGCTGAAACCGGCGCGATTGAGCAGCTGCGCCGACTGGACGGTAAACCTGACTTTCCGTCAGGTTTTGAAGATGCATTCAACGATGCCCAGACTGGCTGGTATATGCGCTACACCGCGATCATCGTCGAGGTGCTCAAACATAATTCGCCTTTGCGCGCGGTTTGGCAGGAAGTGCGCCAAGCTGCTTTCGACATCAAGATTGACAATGTGGTGGAATTGGTCACGGAGCTACAATCCACCATTCAAACGCTGCATGACGCATCGTTCGGCAAGCCGCCAGTGTTCACCTACATTCCCAGCGATTTGCCGCCCAGCGCCGAAACACGCTTTTCCTTCCGCAACCCGTCCATTCCTTTCACCGCGCGTGAAAACGAGCTTGCGACGTTGACAGATTTTTTGGAGGACGACGCCGCATTTTCCTGGATGACGGTTACCGGCGGCGGCGGTGCGGGCAAGAGCAAGTTGTTGCTGGAATTTTGCCGTCACCATACGGTGGGGTGGAAAGCAGGCTTTATTCTCGGCCAGCGCCAGTCCTACAATTTCAGCAGCGACCGCGCGGAAAGTTGGAAGCCGGTTTTGCCGCATTTGTTTGTCATCGACTACGCAATCGCCGAAAGCGAGATTGCACGCGGCCTGATGGGTTATCTGGCACGGGCGGCAACCCTGCCTCAGAAAACACGCGTCATCTTGATTGAGCGTGCGGACGATGCCTATCTCAACCAAACGGTCAT
Organism: Ahrensia sp.; assembly: GCA_049682915.1. Classification (GTDB taxonomy): domain Bacteria; phylum Pseudomonadota; class Alphaproteobacteria; order Rhizobiales; family Rhizobiaceae; genus JBCDLI01. The sequence goes on from JBAUIL010000323.1 coordinate 35,950, forward strand.
CGGCCATACGTCGCAAGCCGATATAAGCCGACACAGGTTTAAGCCCTGCACCAACCTTACGCTGAGCGCGTTGACATCTGTCAACATTTTCAACCTAGTGAAAGCGTTTTTACCTGCTCAAACCACAATGGATGCTGAAAGCTTCAGCGCAACCCACAGGGCAATTGATCCGGACGAGCGTGTGCTTTCAGCACTTCTGCTAAGTGATAGCTTGGCTCGGGGCGAATCACCGCAAACGCTGTCCGCTTTGATGAGCAGCGTCCTGGTGCGTGAGCACCAATACATGACAACGGAGGTCGGCCTAACCGAAGATATCGATATACCGATCCTAGTGTTAGCAACTATAGCCAATGGTTTTGACGCAAGGAAGCATTCTGTTTTACTGCCGGACACATTCAAGAAAAAAGGCAAACCCCAATTTGAAGCACTAGCACTCTTTGCGCCTGCAACTGGCTTTGAAAGCCAGCCCGATCATAGAGAAGCCATCGGACGATATTTGCCTGACATTGTAGGAGAATTTTTCGCCCTCGAAAGCCTTAAGGTTGATCCGTATCTGGGCGACAAACACCCTTGGATTGTCACCGTTGCCCGCGACAAAGATGGCGGAATCGGATTTCTAGATTTTATATCCCGTGCAGAACGTGACTTCCCAGATCATGAGACTACCCTGCGAATTGGGTCGGTTTCGGACCCAAAAAACAAGAACGAATTCAAAATAACTAGTTCCTACAATTCCAATATAAATCAATGGCGTACGTCCTATGGCCAATGAAAATATCGAAACCCAACGCCAACGCGCTTCTGAAAATGGGCGAATTGTAGATATATTGCTAAGACAAGGCGAATACGACGAAGCACTACATCTACTAAAAGAGGAGTTGGCACCCGTCTATGAAGAGCTTGGTGACAAGAGAGAAGTCGCGATCATTCGAGGCAAAATCGCCGATATTCTTCAAATACGCGGCGACCTTGACGAGGCGCTCCGCATCAGAACCGATGAAGAAATACCCGTCTATGAAGACCTCGGTGACAAACGGGAAATTGCCATCGCGCGCGGAAAAATTGCTGACATTCTGTATGCGCGCGGCAACCTAGACGAGGCGCTGCGCATCAGAGCCGAAGAGCAAATACCCGTCTATGAGGCCCTCGCCGACAAGCGCTCGATCGCCGTCACACGCGGCAAAATTGCCGATATTCTGCAAGCGCGCGGCGACCTCGACGAGGCGCTGCGAATCAGAACCGAAGAAGAAATACCCGTCTTTGAAGCGCTCGGCGACAAACGAGAAATTGCCGTCACGCGCGGAAAAATCGCCGATATTCTGCACGCGCGCGGAGACCTCGACGAGGCGCTCCGAATCAGAACCGAAGAACAAATACCCGTCTACGAAGCGCTCGGCGACAAGCAGGGTGAATCAGTTGTTCGTCACCGGGTCGCCACATCGCTGTTACAGCGCGACGGCCTCACGCAGGACAATGCTCAAGACATTCTCGAGCACCTCGATAAATCATTCAGTGCGGCACAGGAAATGAAACTGCCGGATGGCATCGCTTTTGTTGGATCGGATTTTGCACAAATTCTGGCGGCGGTTGGACAAACAGAACCTGCATTGCAGGTCTTGGCGCTCAGCCGCGAGGGATACGCCAAGCTTGGGCGCCAGGATGGCATCGACCATTGCGACCAGCTTAAAGCTCAAATCGAGAGCGGCGGGGAGGGTGGTTGACAGCTGTCAACGTCACCCGCCGATAGTGGCCACCGCTTCCGCAAGGCCCATCACGGTGATGCCGTCGCCCATGGGGAAAGTCTCCTGGCCGGGGTAGATGACGCATTTGTGGTCTGGCTTCAGGTCTTCGCAAGCCGAGTAGAAGCCGCGCGTCAGTGTGGGGCTGAGGCTGCGCTTTATCTCGATGGCCCAGAGCTGGCCTTGGTGGCGTAGCACGAGGTCGATCTCCGCACCGGCACTGGTGCGGTAAAAGCCGCATTCGGCGTCTGCCGGGGCGGGCAGGGCGGCGAGGATGTTTTCGATGACAAAACCCTCCCAGCTGTCGCCCGCCTTGGGGTGGCCGAGAAGCGCGTCGGCGGTGTCGATTTGCAGCAGCGCATGCATCAGCCCGGTGTCGCGCACATAGACCTTGGGCGATTTCACCAGCCGCTTGCCGGTGTTGACGTGCCAAGGCTGTAAACGCCGCACCAGCAGCAAATCGACCATCAGATCGAGATAGTTGGTGACGGTTTTATTATCCACGCCGAGCGCCCGCGCAATCGACGCTTGGTTGAGCAGCGCGCCGTGATTATGCGCCAGCATGGTCCAGAACCGGCGCAGCGTTTCCGCCGCAATCGCCGGGCCGAACATCGGCACATCGCGCTGCAAATAGGTGCGGATGAAGTCGCGCCGCCAGCGCAGGCTTGCCGCGTCGCTGCGCGCCAGATAGCTGTCGGGAAACCCGCCGCGCAACCACAAGGCGTTCGCGCTGTCCGCGCCTGTTTCCGCCAGCATCAACGGTGCCAGCTCGACATAGGCGATGCGGCCCGCCAAGGTTTCAGCCGACTGGCGCAGCAGCTCGATGGAGGCCGACCCCAGCACGATGAATTGCGCGTCACGCCGCCCGGCGCGGCGGCCCGCGTCAATCAACCCGCGCAGCACCTTGAACAGTTCCGGCACGTGGTGGATTTCATCCAGCACCACCAGCTTGTCGGCATGCTGGCGCAGATAGAGCTCCGGCTCGGCCAGCTTGGCGCGGTCGGCCTCGCTTTCCAGATCGAGATACAGGGCAGGGCGGCCGGTGGGCTGGCTGTCGGCAAGGTCACGCGCCAGTGTCGTCTTGCCCACCTGCCGCGGCCCCAGCAGCGCAAGCGCGGACGTTTCATGCAATAGTTGCGTCAAAAAGGGCAGGGCGGTGCGTTGTATCATCCTTGCAATATTGGATTATTGTTCCAAGATTGCAAGGTAAAAATTGGCGTGGTCAGCGCAGCACCGTTACACCTATAAGCCGGGCAGCCGGAACCACGCAGCAGGTGAGCACCCTGTATCGCCTTCACTACCGACTGAAAAGTAACTGCGTGTCTTGCAAACTGAAACCCATGATGAATACTGCGGTAAGTGAAAATGAATTGAGACCCATGGTCGCCAGAGCAAAAAAAGCAGAAGTACCCTGCGACTCCGATAAGATCAGCGTCAAACGCTTTGGCCAGATTCTCATTTGGCCGCTCGCTTTGGGATTTTCAGCGCGCGACGGGTTTGCTGACGAGAGCGATGTGATGGCCGCGATGGACAAGGTTGCGTCAGAATTCGCGCGCTCCCCACATTGGAAGCACATCCCGGATTTGGCAGATCACGCGCCGGCCTTTGATGAGCACAAGCCGGAAATCGACACTCTGCAATCCTATGCCGAGCGGGTCTATTTTCACGAATTCATCCATTCCAGCCTGTTTAGCAAGAATGAAAAAGTGCGGCCTAACCCGATTTCGCTGTTTAGCCGCCATGGCAAATATGACGTGGATATTGTGCTGGCAAACCCACGTTTGACAATCACCATGCGGGTTGTCCGGCTCAACGTCTATCTCTACTCCAGCGGCGCGGCGGCACTGGTGATGGAGCTCGACAGCGGCACAAGCGGTGAGGGGATGAAGGTGGCAGGAGCGGACGGAAACCCCCGCACGCTCACACTGGCCGATGTGCTGCGGCTCAACGACTTGACCCGCCGTGTGTATCCGCCGTTTTTTTCTACAACGGTGCGACCGCGCCTCAACACAGCCGAGATGAAGTTTGAGGCAATTAGCGCCGCGAGCGCCGCGCAAACACTGCTCGATTATCCACCACTTTTACATAAAGTGGTTTTTCCCTCTCTGGTTGCAGAAAGCCTGACCTTCAAGCTGCGTGAACGAACCGGCGACAACAGCGATAGAGATGGCGGCCTGGATGGATTGAGCGACAAAGTCGACCCGTTGCGCAACGCCAAAGGCGCCAAGGCACACCTGGACGAGCAGCGCACGCCCGGCGTCTTTCAGTTATGGCAAGACGTCGTCTGGCCGCTTCACATCAAGGGCATGCAGCCGCCAAAATCATCCAAGCCCCTGACCATCAACTATCCGCGCTTCCGTCAAGTGGTGGATGAGCGCATGCCGCTAATGAGCTTTGTGTCGCTCGAACAAAAGCCCGGCAAAAATGGCGAAGCGGAAGCACTGTATCAGGTCAGCCGGTCCGATTGGGTGCGCCTGTGTTACGCCGACGGGCCGGGCAGCAAGGAAACCTACCCCTATGCGCCGGACTTCCTGAAAAACTTTGAACAAAACTGCTGCTACGACCGGTTTTTCCCTACCGAGGATGATAGTGCAAACAAATATTCGCGCATTCTCAATTGCGGCTATCATTTCTGTATTGTCGGCAGTGGATGGTTCATGGACAACATCCTCCAGCACCATTTCCGGCGGCATTATTTTCAAATCGGGCTGGCGGTCAATATGGACATCGCCTCGCTGCTGGCGGCATCGGGCCGCGTCACTGCAGCGGTCAAGCAGATGGTGCATGAAGGCGGCACCCCCGCCGCCCGCGCACAGTTTGAAGACACGATGCAGGTCATCGAGCGCGACTTTCTGGAATATGTGCACCTGTACCGCTTCACCGGCATGTCAAACCAAATTCAGCCCACCGAAATGCTGGAACAGTGGCAAAAGCAGTTGCGCATGGAAACACTGTTTACCGATGTGCGCACCGAGATCGACACCGCCAACCAGTTCATCATGGCGACCGAGCAAACCAAAGCAGCCGAAAGCGCGGCAAAGCTCAACGTCATCGTCATTTTAGGCGTCGTGCTCAGCCTGGCGTTTGGCTTTATGGGCATCAATGTGCTGTTTGTCGCGCCGCCGGGCACTGATGCGGCAGCACAACAGGCCACCGGCGCGCTGTCCACGCTGCTCAACCACAATGATTGGCCCATCATTGCGCTGGTTGTCGGCATTTCTTCGGCTATTGCGTTTGTCATGAGCCTGTTTATCGAGCCACCGACGATCATCACCAAAATAATCGGAAAAATGCCGTCGCCGCAACGGCTTATGCGCGGCGCACTTGCCGCCATCGGCATTGCGGGCCTTGCCACTTATTTCATGCTCACCTGAAAAACTCAATAAAATCAGCGTGTTAGATAAAAAGAAGGCGACCGTAAACCACAAACACCTCTGTGGAAATTTTTAACCTGTTGATATATAATGATTTATTATCCAATTGAGGAATATTGTTCTATTTTTGTTCTCATTTTTAGAAAAACTGAAGACCACCCCGTGGAAAGACCCTGTTTTTCATCAGGCTTGACAGAGCAGTGAAAAGGGGTGGGTTTGGAACTCCGCCGCCAACGCCGCGGATTGAAACATTTTGAAACGGCGCGGCAGCATCGGTGATCTGTTTGGAACTCCGCCGCCAACGCCGCGGATTGAAACCTTCCGTGCGAGTCGTGAACTATTGACTCGTTGTTTGGAACTCCGCCGCTAACGCCGCGGATTGAAACCCCCCGTTCCAGCAAACAATGCACAGCCAACGTTTGGAACTCCGCCGCACAAAGTTGGCCTATGGATTGCCGCTTTTGAAGACAAGGCGATTATGGTAGACCCAACCGATGCGAAACAGTGAAACCATAGAAGCAATCATCGCTTTGGCTCCAAACCTGGTAAGCCGGGAGAGCCTTGAAAAGAAGCCTCACGAGGTACTGTCCGAGATGCTTGACGATATTCGGACAGCTGATATGGCCTGCCGCGCCGGCCGTCGGCTGGCAGACGTGTTTGATCAAGACATATCGCTCACGCTGCTTGCCCCACGCAGTGTGAAATAGGGTCTGACCCTAACGCCGCTTGGCGCTTTTCTGTGCGTGGCTTTGTGTGGTGCGAATATTTTTGAAATAGATATTGCCTGCTGAATAAAACCGCGCTCATATACTCAGCACGATGGTGGAGGGTGTAGTGTCGGACAGCTGTTATATTTGGTTGGAAGGTGTTGATTTTGCCCAGCACATTGACGACACAAACCAGATTGCGGTTATCCGCGGCTCGTCTATCGCTTTGTTGGAAGTCGGTAACTGTATTGACGGCTGGCTGACAAAAGAGCTTGCGCCGGACAACATCACACACGAAAAAATATTCACCGGCGCGTCGCTCACCTTGTTTCGGGTTGATTGTGATGAAGTGCGCGCCCGCGAAATCGCATCCGATATTCGGCTGCATCTGGCCGGCTATGGGCTGATTGAAAAAAACAATCCGCATGGCACCGATCTATTCAAGAATCCAAAGTTCCCCTTTGCCTATCTTCGTTTTGTCACCGGTGTCGCGCCGGTGGACCCCGCCAATCAGGCAGGCTCCATCCGGCTGGCGCATTTCCGCGCGCGCGAGGCCCAGGCGACCGGCGACTATATGCCGCCCGCACCGCCCGTTGCGCCCCAGGATGCCATGTGCGGCATGAGCCGCTCGCGCCCGGCGGATTTTTCCATGCCCTTGACCGCGGATCAGGTGGAGCGCATGTCGCTTGAAGCGAAGACCGATACATATTCGGATGGGACGCTAAAAGTCTCGCGCTCGGTGGCAGCGCGGCGCTATTACGGCCGCCGCGCCCGCTCACGGTTTTTCGAACGGAAGTTTTCAGAGAATAAAGAAAAGCCGGACCCGTTGCCCTATGGCTTCGTCAACGATCTCTATGAACTGGTGACGCTTGGTCCCGGGGCTGAGAAGGTCGTGCTTCCCATCCAAGTCGCCAATAAAATGGCGGTGTTTTATGCGGATGGCAACGGCTTCACCAAAATCCGCGAAGAAAAGATGGGCGGCGATGAAAAAGCCTTGATCGATTTCGACAAGGCGGTTCGCGGGGTACTTGAGGGCAAGTTCCTCAAAGGCCTCCTTAACGAGCTCTATGAGAAGACTAAAAAGTCCGATGGCCAAACCAATGATGCTGTGTCGACCAGGTTTCACAGTGCTGCCTACAACAGAGCTGATGATGAACCGGGTGATAACCCGGACCATGGAAAGCCGCGCCTGCGCTTTGAACTGCTGATGTATGGCGGCGATGAGATCGCCTTTATCGTGCCCGCCTGGCTGGGCATCGAAATTGCAGAGTTGTTTTTCGATTGCGTTAAGGACGCCAAGGCGGGCGGGCATGATCTGACGTTCAAGGCAGGCCTTGCGCTGGTCAACCATAAAATGCCCATCCGCGAAGCGCGCCAGCTGGCCCATGATCTGGCAGAGTTCGCGCGGCGCGAAGAAGGCGGCAAGCCCGTCAATTCCATCACTATACAGGCGTTTGAAAGTGTCGAACCGCCCGCCAACGGCCTGCCGCAATTGCACAACAGCCTTTGGGGAACCAAGGCCGACGAGGGCTATGATGAGACACTGCGCGACGTGGTGAAACTGACGCCTGATGAGCTGCGCCGCCTTTCAGACATGGTGCTTGAGATGAAAAGGGGCGGTTTTGCACGTTCGCAACTCTACAACATGCTCAAAGCCGCCCAGTGGGATGTGTGCCTGAAAGACGGCAAGATCATGCATCTGACGGAAACAAAACTAGCGACAGCCCTCGCCAATAAGAGAGCCGCTGAGGTGTTCAACGCCTACAAAGACCGGATGCCGTCCGATATGGCAAACAAGTTGGGCGACTATCTGGGCGATCAAAAAAAGGCCGCCATGCGCGCTTGGCTGCTGACGCATGTGTGGGACTATGTTGATGCCATGGAAATCGCACAGGACACCGGCGCAGGAGCAACTGGACAGGCGGCTGCATCATGAGTGGCCGCACCCGCATTACGGCCACCATCAAGGTCCGGTCGCCGTTCCTGTTTCCCGCGGTGGATGTGGCCGCCGCCGGGCTGGACGCGTCGCCACTGCGCATGCCGGACGGCACGCCGGTGCTGCCCGGCGACCATATACGCGGTCATCTGCGTCACGTGGCAGAAGCGGAAAATGAGGCGGTGGCGAGAAAACTGTTCGGGTGGAAGTCGGACGAGAACAGCAATGAGCCGGAACGCGGGGCGCTGATTATATCTGACTTTATTGCCACCGGCTTTTCAACGACCGACAACCGCACGGGCAATGATTTCAAAAGCGAGCGTGCCTTGAGCTACCGCGTCGCAATCGACGACGAAACCAGTGCCGCCAAAGACGGCATGCTGAAAGTCATCGAACTGGTCGCTGCGCCGGAAACAACCGTCACCTTCAAAGGCACGATTATTCTGCGCCATGGCAATCAAAAGACGGACATCGACACGGCATCAATCGAACAGCTACTGCGTTCCATCGATGCCGTTGGTGCTCAAAAGACATCGGGTTTCGGAGAGATCGAAAGCGTGGAATGCACGGCCGTGGAGCTTGACCACACACCCGCCGCCAATGCCGGCGATACGGTGACGCTGGATCTCTCGATCAGCGGGCCGTTTATTGTTGATGCCGGGCGCGACGCCTTCAATTTCTACCGCGGCAGCACCGTCATTCCCGGCAGCGCGCTCAAAGGCATGATCGCCGAACATTTGATGGATGCGGGCGTGATCGGCAAGCAAGACGCCAACCTGTCCAAAATCCACATCAGCCACGCCTGGCCCCTGGTCAGCGGCAAGTTAGGTGATCGCGCCGTGCACGAACACCGCGCCGTCAGCCCGAAAGACGATCGTTTTGTGACCAGGGCAGAGGTTGACGCGGCCTTTGCGGCAGGTGGCACGCCGGCATTTCCCACCGACTGGAAAGACTGGGCTGGACGCCGCGCGGCGCTGGGCCGCCCGGGATCGGACCTGCTGCGACAGGCGCGGGTGCGAACCGCCATTGCCAAAAAGGGCAATGAGAAAGAAGGCACCGCCGATGACGGCATGCTTTTTGTGGAAACAGCCATTGTGCCGCAAGACGCCAAATGGCGCGTAACCCTGTCGCGCAACGGGGCGGATCAAGGCACGTTTGATCATGTGGTTGGCGCGCTCCTGCAGGGCACTCATGGGCTGGGCAAAACCGGTGCACACGTCACCGCTGAAAGGGTGCAAAGCCCGCCCGCACAGCCACCAACGGTGCAAGCGGGCCGCATTGCCGTCATGCTGGAGACACCGGCCATCCTGACGGAGATCGAAACGGTTGTGTCTCTCGATCATGATAAACCGGCGATGCGCAAAACGCTGAAAGACAAATATGCCGCCTATTTCAGCATGCTTTTGCCCAATAGTCGTTTGATGTCCGTGCATGGCGGCGATCAGATTATCGGGCGCTATTACGGATACCGGTTTGGCACAAAGAACAAATATACACCCTTCTGCATGACGCGGGCGGGCACGGTGTTTGAGCTTGATGTCGGTCCGGGCGATGTGGCGGCGCTCACCGCATGCCTGCAAAGCGGCCTGCCACCGGTTTTCGAGGGTGCGCTGCTGCAAGACCCTGTGAGCAATTGGGGAAAGGTGCCCATGGTGCCCACAAACGGCTATGGCGAGATCTCCCTTGTCGGCGCGCTAGCCGCAAGTGCGAAGGTGGCAAAGCCATGACAACCACAAAACTCACGCTGCAATTAATCACCAAAACGCCGATGCATATCGGGGCCGGGTTTTCTGTCAAAGTTCCCTATCTCAAAAGTGACGGCACCAGGGATAAGGCCGATTTTGCGTTGGTCCAGACCGACGGTGACGGCAACCCCTATATTCCCGGCACAACGCTCAAGGGCGTGTTGCGCGCACTGCTCGAGTTGGACGATGCAAAGCGCCTCTTTGGTGATGTCGGCGACCAGGGCAAGCCCGGCGCGGTGATCGTCGGTGGCGGGAAGTTTGACAAAATGGGGTCAACCGTAGGTCGCCGCGATATCATCACCTCAGCGTCCGGTGATGTCGCCAATCGCGGGACACTGATGGTGCAGCGCGTTGCCATCGACCAAGCCACCGGCACGGCTGCCGATAAAAAACTGTTCCTGCAGGAAATGGTGCCGCCAGGCACCACGTTTATAATGACCTTGCGGTTGTCCGATAGAATAAAGCTGGATGATCCGCTCCTCACGGCTTTGCTCAAGCAGCTGCACGAGGTGGGCATCCATCTTGGCCGTGGCACCAATGACGGCAGCGGCCACCTGGCCTTGGCTGGCGACACCGTCACCGTGACGGACGCGGCAAGCGCTGAGCGCACGCTGGATATCAACACGCTGGATGGTGATATGACCGCGCTGCGGCAGCCGAGAAAGACCTATCAGGTCACGTTGTCGGGCGCCGATACATTCGGCGTGTTGGGTGTCACTAACCGCAAGGAAGGCGACAAGGAGTCCAACAACCGGCTTGAGGCACTGCGCAGCGCGGGCGAGGACAAGAAGGGCGGCAATGCGGAACTACCCGGCTCCAGCCTGTCGGGTGCCATGCGCGCAAAAGCCAACTGGTTTGCCGCACGCCAATTATTGCGTGAAGGCATGACAGACAGTGACGAACGGCGCGAGACGCTCAACCATCCCGACCACCCGATCCAGCGCCTGTTCGGCAGGGATGCGGATGTGGTCAAAAAGCATGGCCAAAGCTTTGCGGGCACGCTGAAAATCACCGCCATCAAAGCCACTGACAGTGGCCCCCGCGACATGCCGCAAATCAAGATCGACCGCATCACCCAGGGCACCATCGATGGTGCGTTGTTTGAGATGCAGATGTTCATGGATGCGCGTTTCGACGTAACGTTTGAGATTGATGCGCGGGCATCGGATAACGACGTCGAATTCGCGCGAGCATTCTTTGAATACCTTAAAGATAAATCAGACCCGTCATCAGGCCTGATGCTCGGCCACGCCAGCACCCGCGGCCATGGCTGGTTTGATGTGACGGTGAACGGGGAGGCGGGTTGATGGAAGACCATAAAGATCATGCGGCTGCACTCGAGCGCGCCTCACTGTTTCGCAACGCAGGCCGAACTGACGGCGAATTACGCAGCCTCGTTAAATCGACTTTTCCTGACTACGCAAAAGCGCGCGAAGAGGCAGGGTTGGATGTTTTACCGTGGGCTGAAGGGCCAAAGGTCCAGAGCGCGCCAGCTGTTAATGCGAATCCGGTTCGTGAGACGGGGGTTACGATAAATCGTCCCGCTTTTAACGGCGTGAAAGCCGCGACTTATCGGTTTATTCCGCCAATAACAGGCGGAAAAATCGTCCCTGCACCCGGTGAGGTTCAGGAAGAAGCACCAGAAGCGGGCTATTGCATTCGCCCGATCAACGACCCCTTGCCAAATGGTTATTGCGCAACGATCGATGTTCAATGGGAGGCTGAAACACCTCTTTTGATTGGATCGGGCAGTGACCGGAGAAAGAAAGCGGTGGCAGAAGTGGACGGGGTGCGCAGCCGTGAGCCAATCACTCATCTGGTCAGTGCATGCCTTAAAGACAACGGCAATCCGGAATGGATATTGCCGGGATCAACACTGCGCGGCCTCATGCGCAATGCGGTTGAAACACTATCGTTTTCGCGCATGACACAGTTTAACCGAAATCGTTTTTTCTCATTGCGCGAGTTCCAACACACGCAATATGGCTATGGCACTTACCCGCTTTTGCAGCGTGAGAAAATGCGTTGCGGTTGGATAAAAATGAAAGCTGGCACCAAAGCGGATTATAAAAAACCCGCTGGGCTTGAGCTCGAAATCCTGCAGATGCAACACGATGACTGGGAAGAAATACTAGCAAGCGATTTAGTCAGACAAACCAATTACAAACGTGGCGGCGACGCATTTATTGTAGAAAAGCTTAACAAACGCTTGGAGGAACTCGGCATTACACCAGACAAGGGTGTTTACGACTTTTTTGCCGCCAACCCAATTCAAGCAGGCGGCGGCAAAAAGCCCATGTTGCCACTTCTTACATACGAAGTGCCAAAGGACAAAAGTGGTAAGCCGGCATCACAAATACACCAATATCTTATCGCTAAGCCAACTAATCATAAAGAACAGAACGCTTGGCAGCCTCTCGCCCCCAAAGCGGTGGAGCAGTTTATTGAAATTCACTCGACCCGGGTAGATGAAAAGCTGACCCCAAAAGGCCATCTCGATTTCTACTGGAGAACACTGGTAGCTGGTAAGCCGGTCCCCATCTTTTTTGTCGGAGATGCGCCGCGAAGCGACAACGAGTTGGAACAATCCAAGTTCGCTATGGGGCTCACACGTCTGTTTCGTGTCCCGCATCTATATGATTTTCGGTCTGCAGTGGAACGGGCTTACGGCCCTTCCATGCCAAGATATGATGCGGAAACAGGCAAGCGGCTGTCGCCGTTGGATATAAACGAAGCGCTGTTTGGCTTTGTCTATGAGGAGATTGATCTTGTCACTAATAATGAGGCAAAACCAATCCAGACACCGGCGCAGAAAGGCCGCATCGCCTTCGGCCATGCACGGCTAAGCGACAACACTCCGGCGATAATTATGGAGCCGGTTGTGGCGACCATGGGGCAACCGCAGCCTTCATTTGCCCCTTACTATCTTGCGGGTAAATGGAAGGACTACTCGCCACCCGCTGGCCAAGCACCTAAAGTGGCCGGGCGTAAGACATATCTGCCACGCTATAATGCCAGCGTGCGGCAAAGCCCTGAGCAGATGGTGCGTCATGCGGCGCGCGAGACAATTCTCGAATTTCGCGACACCGGCAAACCAGATGCCGATAAATACAATACATGGAGCGCATTGAAATTTCTGTCCCCGGCGGACGCAAACAAAAAGCTACGATTTAGTGGTCAAATTCGCCTTCATAACGTGGTTAGAGAAGAAATTGGTGCCATCTTATGGGCGCTTACGCATGGTGGCGCCAATGAAGCGCACCGCCATATGGTTGGCCATGCCAAGGGACTTGGTGCGGGCCAAATGCGTGTTGCAAAGGTTCAGCTGAATGTAGCGGCAAATGACGGCTCTCGCATCGCCAGCGATGATGCCGTGGAAAATTATCTACAGGCGTATGAAAAATATATGGATCGCTTTATCGCTGACTGGCGTAGGCACCAGGTGGTCACAACTTGGCTTGCCGCATCAAGGCCCGAAAACGGCGCGAAACTTGCGCAACAGGGCAAGCTCCAATCCATGAAGCTGAAAAAATACGGAGAATTGCGAAAGCAAACTGCTCCGATGATTGATACAAAAGGCAACCGTTTTGCGCAGCCGGATGACCGCCCTCTGATCAAAATAGAAGACTAAAGTTTGATCTCCATAAGAACTAAAAAGCCCGGCCGCAAAGCTGGGCTTTATGTTTTGAGAAACGCACTCGCGCTACCAGAGCGTTAGCGGCGGAGTGTCAGACCAAGCTTACCCGTGAGCAAGCCGCCCAGTTGGTTTCAATCCGCGGCGTTAGCGGCGGAGCTTCAGACACGACGTTCTCCTCATTGGTGCCCGCTGGAAAGTTTCAATCCGCGGCGTTGGCGGCGGAGCTTCAGACGGCTAGACCCTGAATGGAATGACGACGATCAAAGTTTCAATCCGCGGCGTTAGCGGCGGAGCTTCAGACAAATCTTCGCCGCCGTTGCAACTTTTTTCGTGAGTTTCAATCCGCGGCGTTAGCGGCGGAGCTTCAGACAA
>JBAUIL010000324.1:0-2740 GCA_049682915.1 Ahrensia sp.
CATCAACCAGGATACACATCGTATCTCGCTTGGCATGAAGCAGCTTGAAGCTGATCCATGGGATGCAATCGGCGCCAACTACCCGATCGGCAAGAAAATCACCGGTCGCGTCACTAACATCACCGATTACGGTGCGTTTGTTGAAGTTGAGCCGGGCATTGAAGGCCTGATCCACGTTTCAGAAATGAGCTGGACCAAGAAGAACGTTCATCCCGGTAAAATCCTGTCAACGTCCGAAGAAGTCGACGTGGTTGTGTTGGATATCGATCCTTCCAAGCGCCGCATTTCACTGGGCCTGAAGCAGACACTCAACAACCCTTGGGAAAACTTCGAGCAGATGTTCCCAATCGGCCAGATCGTCGAAGGCGAAGTCAAAAACAAAACCGAATTCGGCTTGTTTGTTGGCCTCGAAGGCGATGTGGACGGCATGGTTCACCTGTCAGACCTCGACTGGAACCGTTCAGGCGAAGAAGCCATCGAAGACTACAACAAAGGCGACATGGTCAAAGCCATCGTGCTGGATGTTGACGTCGAAAAAGAGCGCATCTCCTTGGGCGTGAAACAACTTACTGGCGATGCGATTGGCGATGCTGCCGCTTCCGGCGAGTTGCGCAAAAACGCGGTCGTTACCTGTGAAGTGACAGCCGTCACCGAAGGTGGTCTGGAAGTCAAACTGGTTGATCACGAAGGCGCTGAAAGCTTCATCAAGCGTTTCGACCTGTCGCGTGACCGTGACGAGCAGCGCCCTGAGCGTTTCTCTGTCGGCCAGCGTGTTGATGCCCGCATCACACAGTTCGATAAGAAAAGCCGCCGCATTGCCGTGTCCATCAAGGCGCTGGAAATCGCGGAAGAGAAAGAAGCCGTCGCACAATTCGGTTCATCCGATTCAGGTGCATCACTCGGCGACATTCTCGGCGCAGCCTTGAAGAACAACGACGACAAATAAGCCATTCAGGCTTAGTCAAAAATAAAGCCCGCCGGTGGAAGCACCGGCGGGCTTTATTTGTTTCTCTTGACGGCGCAGCTTTGCGCACAAATTATTGCGCCATGCGCATCCCTTCGACCATCTCTCCGCCTTCCGCCTATGGCGACACGCTTGAAGCGTTTGAATATGAGGTCATGCAGGAGGTCGCATCCGCCATCGGGCGGATTGGCAAGCAGTTGGAAGCGGCACTCGCCGCGCTGAAACAGCATGATGAGACAGAGCGCCCCAACACCGACCGTGAAGACCTGCTCTGGGATGCGGCTGAAAAAGCCATGGCGTTGATGATCCAGCGTGAGGCATTCGGTATGCGCTCATCGTCAGACTTGCAGAAATTTTACGGCATCCCGCGTGAAGTGATGATCCGCATCGGCGCGCGGCGGCCTACCTCTAGCGCCCTAAAATAACATCCAGCACAGAACGTTCTTGGCCGGCGCTTTCACCCACATCAACCCGCGGGCGTGGCCCGGTGGAGCTGGTTGTGGTCGCATCGGGTGCAGCGGGGTAGGCACCGGGATCATTGGCGATCAGCGGTTGATCGCCGTTTAGCTCGTTTTGCGGGCGGCGCACCATCAAGTCAGCCGGACGGGGCTGCGGCACCACATTATAGGGCATGTAGCCGGGCAATTCAGACACCGGCACGCCCTCATGGGCGGCCACCATGAATGTGTGCCAGGCTTCGGCAGGCAATGAGCCTCCGGTGACCTTATTCATGGACTTTCCATCATCATTGCCGAACCACACACCTGTCGTCAGATTGGTGGTGTAGCCAACAAACCAGGCATCTTTGAAGTTCTGGCCGGTGCCGGTTTTACCGGCCGACGGATGGTCAAACTTGGCCGTGCTTGCCGTGCCTTGCTCGATGGTTTTGGCCATCATGGCGTTCATCATGCCGGCTGTGTCGACGCCCAAAACGCGCACTGGCTCGCGCGTTGCTTCATACAGCACCTCGCCATCCAGCGTTGTCACGCGGCGGATCAGATAGGGGTCTGATTGCCAGCCACCGGTGGAAAACGGCACATAGGCAGACGTCAGTTCCAACAGTGTCACTTCCGATGTGCCAAGCGCCAGCGACGCATTGGCCTGCATTTCAGAGTGGATGCCCAGCCGTTTGGCCGTGTCAGCCACGTTTTTCGCACCCACTTGCATAATCAGTTGCGCCGCAACGGAGTTGAGCGATTTAGACAGCGCTGTGGTCAGCGACACAGGCCCGTAATATTTATCATTGTAGTTTTCGGGTGCCCACTTGCCAAAGCGCACCGGTGCATCATTCATCACAGTGCTGGGCAACATGCCACGCTCCAGCGCGGCCAAATAAACAAACGGCTTGAAGGTAGAGCCGGGTTGGCGCTTGGCTTCGGTGGCGCGGTCAAACTGGCTGTCACCATAATCATAGCCGCCGATCAACGCGCGCACCGCGCCTGAGCCGTCAATGGAAACCAGCGCACCTTGCGATACCCTCTTTTCTGCGCCGTGCTCGGCAATCAGCGCCCGGATCGCTTGCTCACCAAGCTTTTGCAGCTTCATATCAACGGTGGTGTCGACCAACACGTCCTGATCAAGATCACCCAGAACGGTCTTCAATTCCTCCATCACGGCATCGGCCACATAGTGCTCCGAACCGCTCCAATAGGCGGCGGCCCTGGATGTTTTGCGCGACAGTGCTGCTGTCATCTCGGTGTCAGATACCATCCCCTGATCGCTCATGGCTGCCAGCACCAATTGGGCGCGTTCCTCTGCGCCTTCCGGGTTGCGCGC
>JBAUIL010000325.1:0-3335 GCA_049682915.1 Ahrensia sp.
AGCAGATCGACAGCTACGAGATTGCCGATTATTTCGGCACCCATGATCTCGATATTCAGCGCGGTTTGCGGGTGGTGTGCCACCTCTACGGTCTTGACCCGGACCGCTACCGCGCGGTGGCCGATCAATACGAGATGCCACAGGACCGACGCGACACCTGCGAGGACGATGCGGGCCTAGCCGACGACAGTTGGGCCGTGTTGCTGGAGCCCTACGCGCTCGACGTGGATGCGGCGCCGAAACCCGTGAAGCTGGTTGTCGACGAAAATGTGCTGACAGATGTGCACCGTACGGTGCTGATTGAAGGCGGGGTGCAGGCGCTGATGGTTGACTATTTGCAGACCTCATTTGACTGGCCACGGCAGATCACCTTGAACATCGCTGCCTGCGACGAGGCCAACGCGTTTTACGACCCCGCCGACGTCAGCGTGACCATGTGCGTCGAAATGATCGACTTTCTGTTCGAACTCGCTGAGCAATTATAACGCAGACGGGGCCGTCTGCGCTACGGACCGGGTTAAGCCGCCTGCTGGTAGGGCATTTTTTGTTCCGCAAGCCGTGCCATCAACGCGTGCGCTGCCGGCGTCAGACCGGTTTGTTGCACAACGTCCGAATATCGACGGGCGCGCTGCAGCAGCTTGTCAAACAAGGCCGGTTTGACTGTCGTCACCCCGCACATGCGCAATTGAACGTCAAAGCCAGAATAGGCAGGCAACTCAATCGTGGAGTGTCGCAAACGCTGCTCGATCATATAGCCCTGATCAAGGGTTGCGCCACGGGCAAACACCACAAACAAGCCAAGCCGGACTTCGAAGATCAAATCCGTTCGGCGCACCGTATCCATCAGCGTATGGCGGATTGCGTCCAGTGCGAATTCCAGCGAGTAAACGCCGTGTATTTCACCAATTCTTTCGGCATCATCAAAGCTGGCCGCGACGAGCGCGCCCTTGCTGTTAGCGCATATGTGATTGCTGAACGCAGATCTTTGTTCCATTTCCATGTCCCCTTTTTAAGTCCCCGTTTTACAGTCGCCATTTTCATTCCCCAATGAAAAATGGACGCCACAGCACTTCCGGTAGAACCGGAAATGCTCGAGATTATGCTACATTGGCGAGTTCCGGTGTGCGCTTGAAGTAGGTTTTCATCACTACCGTGTTGCGGCCGTTTTGTTTGGCCTGGCCGAGGCACGCGCTGGCATGCTCCAGCATTTTTTCGGCGTCGCTGCGCGGTGAAACGATGACTGCGCCAATCGACACGGTGATTTTGTGGCGCACACCACGGTGTGGTTCAAAGGTCAACTCTGAGACCTGCTGGCGGATGCGCTCGGCGATTTCCTGGCCTTCTGCCATCGAGACATTGTGCGCAAACACCACGAAGCGGTCACCCTCCAAGTGAGAGACCAGATCGTCCTTGCGGATACAGTTACCGACGACTTCTTCGATGCGTTGCACGGCCATCTCATGGCCAACGGCGCCGAAACGTTTGGTGATTTCAAAAAATTGGTCACCATCCAGCACCATCAACACGCCTTTGGCGTCGGCGGATTTTGCGGTCGCTGTTTTCACGAAACTGCGGCGGTCGAGAAATTGTGTCATCGGAATACCCCTGCTGGTCCACCCCTTATTTGGGTGTTTGGCTGACACTAGCAGGGCCGCGTTTTATTCCGTTTAAGCTGAACCTTAAAATTGTACGCTTCGGGCGCGATTTTGCGCTTAATCCTCAAAAACGCCCTTGGGACGCAGGGAACGGTCGATACAATGGAGCAGTTGGCAGCTTTGGGTGTCCTGCGTTGGGACAGTGAAGGGGATTGTCCGTTCGACTTTATCACATTGCCGCTCACTGTCGACGAAGCGTTTGTACAGCAGGCGACCGGGTGTGCGCGGCGACGGGTAGCGCACAATCGCGTCGCCATCGCGTTCAATGATTGCAGTGATCTGCCCGCAGGTGGTTTGCGTGCTGACCAGCCGCTCAATGGCCCGTGCCGGGGTGGACGCAAAGCCGATCAGCATCAGGGTGAGTAAGAGGCGCGCCACGGTCTAACCCCGCGTCCGCAGGCCGGCGGGGATCATGATTGTGGGCCGTTTGGGCAGGCTGCGCACATTCAGTTCCACCGTATCGCCGGACAGATAATCCACTTCCCAGTCCGATCCCATCATCTGCGTGAAAATCTCGATGCTGCGACCGCGCAAATGCATGGGCAGCACCACGGACGACCGCAGCCGCTCGGTGAGTGCGGCCATGCCACGGTGCGACAGGGTGAGGCCGCCATCAACCGGCACCATCACAATATCCAGCCGGCCGATTTCAGCGAAGTGGTCTTCGGTCAGTGGATGATGCAAGTGGCCAAGATGACCAATGCACAGACCGCCGGTTTCGAAAATGAAAATCGAATTGGCATCGGCAATCAGTCCGCCATCGCCCCAACCGCGAATATCGGTGGTGACGTTGCGCACATAGACGTCATCAACCACCGTGTCATGGTCAATCGGTTCCGGCCCGTCCGGGTTCCAACCGGTAAAAACAAAGTCGATTTCCGGGCTGGGGTAGAGCGTGTAATGGCTGGAGTGCGCACGGTTCATAGTCACGATGCGCGGCGGCGGGTAGGCGGCATATTGGCCGGAATAATCGGTGGCGATTGTTACGCCGCCCGGTGTGGTGATGCGCCAGGTGGAATGGCCGCCAAACTCAAAGGTGACATTGGCATCATCGGCCAAGGGGCTAGCCGTCATGGAGGCGAACATGACGCGCGGCATGTCAATGTTCTGGGCAATCGCCAAGCATTGGCTGACGGGTTCTTCATTGCTCTGGGCGAGCGCGGCCGGTGCGGATACAGACGCGAAAAAGGCGGTAAGCAAGGCGAGACGTTTCATCTTGGCATCCTCAGTTTCAAACCGATGATGACGAGTATAGGCGGAAATGTCGGCGTGACGAGGTGCCGCAAGGACAATTTGGTGTGACCGCAGCCGTCATTGCTGCATTTTGCCGGAATGGACTTTCATAAAACGTGCAAGCCGATGGAGTGAGTTGCACTTTGATAGTCGCCCACCGATGGCGACAGGCCTGGATTCCGGGGACAAGCCCCGGAATGACGGAGAGATTTTGCGTCGTCACCCTACGTATTAGTCATCCCGGACGACCGACGGTCGATCCGGGACCCATGCCGTGAAATGAAAAATACGCTGTTCTTGGCAGGGCATATGCCAAGCGGAAACTTCACGGCATGGGTCCCGGCTCAAGGCCGGGATGACTAACGAAAGAGGGCGATATCACCGCCCTGCAATCACATCCACAAACGCCTGTCCAAATTGTTCAAGCTTGCTTTTGCCGACGCCTTT
>JBAUIL010000326.1:0-1747 GCA_049682915.1 Ahrensia sp.
AGTATTTGAAAGTGACAAAGTATTTCTCTCAACGGCAGCGCGCTGCGCTTGATAGGACTTATTCGCCCCCTTTTGCGCCACCCTTGCGGTGCTTTTTCTTGGGTGGGGTGTTTTTGCCGAAACTCGGTTTGCCTTTAGCCTTTTTGAAGGGCGGCTTGCCGCCTTCGGGCTTTGGCCGGTCCGGCCTGCCACCATCCGGCTTATGACCTTCTTGTCTGCGTCCTTCACGTTTGGGGCCATCTTCGCGCGGACCACGGTCTTTGCGGAACGGCTTTTTGCCGACTGGGCTTTCTTCACGTGGTGCAGCGGAAAAGTCCGGCTCGCCCTCCAGCGGCGTGACGCGGATGCTTTTTTCCAGCATCATCGGCCCGCCCAGCGCGCTGAAAAACGCGTCTGACTTGCGGGTTGAAATCTGCACAAAGGTCTCGTCGCGCATCAGCTTGATAAAGCCGATATCTTTCTTGGTCAGCCCGCCCGCCGCACACAGGATCGGCAGCAGCCAGCGTGGTTCAGCGTTTTGGTTGCGGCCCACCGACAGCGACACCCAGACACTTGCGCCGAAATCGTCGCGCGCTTTGCCTTTTTCCGGTGCTTTGACAGCACCCGCATCGCGCAGCTCTTCAGGCGCCGTGTTTTCCTTGCGGTATTGGCGGATAACCGCCGCCGCCAGCGCTTCCGGCCCATGCGCTGCCAGCAACTGCGCCACCAGTTCGGTTTCCGTTTCCGCCACCGGCTCGGTCAGCAGGGGGGAAGCCATCAGCCGCTCATTGTCGCGCACAGATACATCGTTCGCGTTGGGCGGCGCTGCCCAGATCGCGTCAATCTTGGCGTCACCCAGCAGCCGCTCGGCCTTGCGCCGTGTGCGCGGCTCAACAATCAGCGCGCTGACCCCTTTGGAGCCCGCGCGGCCCGTGCGGCCGGAACGGTGCAACAGCGTTTCTTTATTGGACGGCAAATCCGCATGGATAACCAGTTCAAGGCCCGGCAGGTCGATGCCACGTGCGGCAACGTCTGTCGCGATGCACACCCGCGCGCGCCCGTCGCGCATCGCTTGCAGCGCGTGGGTCCGTTCGGCCTGGCTCAGTTCGCCCGACAGCGCCACCACGGCAAAACCGCGATTGTTAAACCGCGCCATCATGTGGTTGACGGTCGCGCGGGTATTACAAAACACCAGCGCGTTTTTGGCATCATAATAGCGCAGTACATTGATGATCGCATTGTCGCGGTCACCATTGGCGACCGGCATGGCGCGGTATTCGATGTCCACATGCTGGTCTTTTTCGCCCGCCGTCATAATCCGCATCGCGTCACGCTGATACTTCTTGGCGAGGTTGGCGATCATCCGCGGCACGGTTGCTGAGAACAAAAGCGTGCGCCGGTCTTCCGGTGCGGTCTCCAAAATGAACTCCAGGTCTTCGCGGAAACCGAGATCAAGCATCTCGTCGGCTTCATCCATCACGATGGCGCGCATGCCCGTCATGTCGAGTGAACCACGGTGAATGTGGTCGCGCAAACGCCCCGGCGTGCCGACAACAATGTTGGCACCCTGGCCCAGCGCGCGGCGCTCATCGCGCATGTCCATGCCACCCACGCAAGTTGCAATCTTCGCGCCGGTCTCGGCATAAAGCCAGGTCAGTTCCCGCATCACCTGCATGGCCAGCTCGCGCGTTGGCGCGACAACCAAAGTCGTCGGCACCGACGAGATATCAAACCGCCCGTCCGCATTCAAAATCGTCGGCGCAATCGC
>JBAUIL010000327.1:0-2263 GCA_049682915.1 Ahrensia sp.
GAGTGCCAGCTTGTGGCGCGGGGTCAGCGGGCCGATCCAAGTCGCCAGTGTTGCGATGGCATGGGTTGCTGCCTGCGCGGGAAACAGGCGCATCAGACCCATCACGCTGGCTGCCGCCATGGCGATCAGCCAATGGCGCGCCATCAGCAGCCGCTTTTTCCATAGCGTGCTCATCAATCAGTCGATTTCGAGGATGATCTTGCCGAACACATCGCGCGTTTCCATCCGCTTCAGCGCTGTGTCGATGCCGTCAAAACCGACCTTGGTGTCAATGACGGGGTGGGCCAAACCGCGCGCCATTTTTTCCATCGCGTCCGCCATGTTGGTCATGGTGCAGCCGAAAGAGCCGATAAGCCGCAATTGCTGCTGGAAAAGCATCATCAGATTGATCTGGGTGGAGACACCCGATGTTGAACCACAGGTGACGAGGCGGCCGCCGCGCTTGAGCACAAACATCGAGCCTGCCCATGTGTCCGCGCCGACATGTTCAAAGACGACATCGACGCCTTTTTTCTTGGTCAGCTTGCGTGTCACACCCTCAAAGCGGTCTTCGCGATAGTTGATCACATGGTCAGCGCCAAGTGCTTTGGCCGGTTCTATCTTTTCGTCTGAGCCGACCGTGGTGATGACCGTGCAGCCCATCTTTTTGGCCAATTGAATTGCTGCGCTGCCGATGCCGGAGCCGCCGGCATGGATGAGAATTGTTTCGCCGGGTTGCAGTTTGGCATTGTCAAACAGCATGTGTTCAACCGTGCCGAAGGTGATCGGCGCGACGGCTGCGGCAATCGGGTCCAGGCCGATGGGGGCGGCCACAAGGTTGCGCGCGGGCATGTTGACCTTTTCAGCGGCGAAACCATCCAGATGGAAACCGTGCACACCGCCTACGTTCTCACACAGATTATCGCGGCCTTCGCGGCACGGTTTGCACAGGCCGCAGGTGCGCGCACCAAAAATAGAGACGAGTTGGCCGGGCTGAAGGTTGGAGACGCCGGGGCCGACGCTGTCCACAATGGCGGATGCTTCGGCGCCAATCGTCATGGGCAGCTTGCGCTTGGCAAACGCCATGCCGCGCCAACCCCAAACGTCGATATGGTTCAGCGCAACGGCCTTGATGCGCAGTTGCACCTCGCCCAAGCCCGGCGGTGGGGGTGGTGGCAGGTCCACAAGGCTGAGTTTGCGATCCTCGACAAGCTGAAGCGCGCGCATGTTCTATCCCATCATTTTGCTTTGGTAGTCGCCTTAAGCGGGTTCCGCCGCGATGACAAGGCAGGCGTTTTGACCACCAAAGCCGAATGAGTTCGACAAAACACGGTTTACGGTCAGGTTGCGGCCGATATTGGCGACAACATCGACATCAATCGTGGGGTCTGGATTGTTGTGGTTGATGGTCGGCGGCACCATGCCTTCGCGGATCGTCAACAGGGAAAAGACTGCCTCAATGGCACCGGCTGCGGTCAGCGTGTGACCGATCATCGATTTGTTGGATGAAATCGGGCGTCCGCCCAGCTTTTCGCCGAACACCGAGGTCAGCGACAGAATTTCCATCTTGTCGTTTTCCGGTGTCGAGGTGCCATGCGCGTTGATGTAGTCGATGTCATCGGGCGTGACCCCGGCATCTTCGAGTGCTCGCTTGACTGCGCCAATAGCTGGTGAACCGTCCGGGCTGGAGCGCGTGCGGTGGAAATCATCGGCGCATTCGCCGCATCCCTGCACAATGCCAAGTACTGTTGCACCGCGCGCGCGCGCCGCATGCAGCGGCTCCAACACCAATGTCGCGGCACCTTCGGCCATCACAAAGCCGTCACGATCTTTGGAAAACGGTTTTGATGCGGCTTCGGGCACATCGTTTTGTGTCGATAAGGCAGACAGAAGCGAAAAGCGGATCAGCGCTTCGGCGGTAACCGACCCGTCCGTGGCTACAGCCAAAGCACGCTCGGCTTCGCCACGGCGCAAGGCTTCCACCGCTGTTTGAATGGCGGTCGCGCCCGAGGCGCAGGCGGTGGAAAGCGTAATCGGCAGGCCGCGCGTACCGAAGGCGTCCTGCAGACGTCTTGCCACATCACCAAACAGGGTCAGCGGCGCTTTGGCAGTCACATCTTTTTCGCGTGCGGTCTTGAGCATCCGCATATAGCCGGGATCACCCGCGTCTGCGGCTGCATCAATCGCAATGCGCTGCGCCCAGTCCAGTTCGACCGGCGGTGCGGCGACCACCAGCGGACCGCCGAAATTGTCGATCGGTAGGCCGCTTTGGGCGACGGCTTCC
>JBAUIL010000328.1:0-11133 GCA_049682915.1 Ahrensia sp.
CGGTGCCACGCAGCGACAGCGAAACCGGCAGCCCGCTATCTGTACTGGCTTCAATAATCGCCATTTCAACGCCCGCACGACCGATCAAGATTTCCGCGGTAAGGTCACGCATCACCTCATCGCCAAAACCCAAAGCACGGGCCACACGAACGGTAATCGTTGCGGTCGTTTGAGTGTCGCCACCGCCACGCGCCCGCATTGCGGCACGTACCGTGCGGATTAGCGGACGCGCATCAATGGCGTTGCCCGTCACATCTATCAGATAGCGTTGGCCTTCACGGCGCACCGCAATGTCGAAATCGTCAAACCGGTTGAGCTTTACGCCGCTGAAATCGAGCGCTGCCAAACCGGCCTTGGTGACGCGCACAGCGCCTTTGGCCCTCATGCCCTGCCCGTCAATATTGACATTGCGCAAGCGGGTCACACCGTCATCTTGCAACAGGTCGAATGCGGCTGTTGCAGCGATACCCTTGCCTTTTGACCAACCGATCCAAGGCAGGCTCAGCGTCGCATCCGCCAAATCCATTTCAATCCGATTGGCATCGTCGCTAATGCGCTCGATGGTCAACGGCGTCGTGCCGGTCAAAATCGTCTCAATACCCGGTGCCAATGTTTGCCGCTCGGCATCGCCCAATTTCATTACAACGGTGCGCTCGGCGGCGCGTGACGACCCCTCAAACGGAATGACCATCGCAATATCGGCAGGCAGTCCGTCCAAGGAGGCATCGATATCCAGCGAAGCATGATCGCGGTTGATGCTGATTGTACCGTTTACATCGCGCAGGTCCCGCCCCTCAATCGGCGCACGGGAACCGGCGTCAGACACATCCATCGACACCGCCCAATCAGGGCCGCCATCAGCGCCAATATCATCAATGCGAAAATCCATCGACACGTCAGCTGTAACGCTGCCCGAAAGATCGCCGGGCTCAAACGGATAGAACCGTTGCGCCGCAATCGGCTGGAAACTGATCAACTGCCCCAGCGCCGCCGCATCCCCGCTGACACTGACTTGCATTTGCGCATGGATTGCGCCGTTGTCGGCGCGCGGGCGGATCACCAAAACACCATCAGTTGCCTCTGCCGTCTTGCCGCCTTGCATGAACACCGTGCCCTGTTGCAGCTCAATGGTGGAGATTTGATCGACAAAGGACAGCCGTCCCACAGCGTCGCGCACCGGCGGTATGTCACCGGCGATGTCAAAGCGCACACCTTCCATCTCCAATTCGACGCTTGTGTCGCCGACCAGCCGCGCCGTGGTTCCCGGCACCCGGCGGCGCAACGGTTCGGCAACATCAAACACAATGTTGCGCGCAAACCCGCCAGCGGTGTTTTCAAGCACCCAGCGCCGCGCGCCGCGGGCAATGGGGGCTGGCCAGGTTTGCTTCAGCGCATCGGTGGTCATGCGGTCAGACGTGACGCGCATCACCGTGTATGGTGGCGACGCGCCAAAATCCAGCTGTCCGCTCGCCTCAAACGTGCCGCCTGCCGTCTCCAACGTCCAATCTGGAATATCGATAACGCCCGATTTGGGAAAAAAGATCAGGTTCACCGCGCTGCCAAATTCCATCGCCGCAACCGGCGTATCAAGCGGATTGAGCACGCCATTATTGGCAAGCAGCTCAATTTCAAAGGCACTGTCAACATTGGGGGCATCGCGAATACCGCCGCTGAGCACAAACCTCGTCCGGCCCAGACTGGACTGGCTTGGCTCAATCGAGATCGCCTCATCGCCGGTTTGATGGCTCAGCACCAACGTCATATCCACCGGCACATCGTCGCCATCGGCCAGTTTGAACGCCAGCGTTTGAGGGCTCAAAGCAAGCTTCTTCGTAATTGCCCCAGCGTCATCACGCTCCATGGACAAAGACACGGACGCATCAAACGGTGGTCGCTCACCGGTGAAATTCCGGTCGGCTTCCACATTGGAAAACGCAAATAACAAGCCCCCGGCGGGCACTTTAACCACGGAACTGCTGACCACAAGCGACGACAGCTTTGCGTCAGCGCCGACGCGCCCATTGACAGAAATATCGAGCGGATCATCACCGGCCAACACAGAAGAGCCGACTGATCCAGACAGCACAACGCCCTCGTCAAAAAGCGCTCGCGCTTTGAAAATTTCGATGTACTGCGCCTCACTCTCACCTGAACGCGGCAAGCCGATGGTGACATCGCGCAAGGACGCATCCAAGCCCGGCGCACGCAAGCGCACTGTTTGCAATAGTGTGTCTGCCACATCAAAAACAGCAGCGGAGGCGCCATCCACAGCGGCAATCTTGAAAGCTGGTGGTTGCTGCGCCGGCGCTGGCAACTGGACGACCGCATTTTCGATCCGCACGCTTGTGATGGTGGGTTCAGCACGCACAAAAGGGTCTGCGCGCAAACCAATTGCCAACGTGCCGATGTCAGCCACTTTCGCGCCTGCCACTTGGCTACCACTAACGCGCTTGGACAGTGTAACATCATCAAAGCGAACCGACAGCCGCACAGGGAACTCAAACTCAACTGCGGCTGCGCCTGTTTCCACCTTATAGTCTTCAGGCACCGCGGCGCGCAGAGCGGCAACGGCTTGGCGTTCTAAAAAAGGCGTCAGCGCGCCGGATTTTGCCAATCCCAAGGCAACCAAGGGCGCAATCACCATCAACGCAACAATGGCAAGCACAAAGCGCTTTGCCAGCACCCGGCCCGGCGGCAACAATGGCGAACGCACGGGTGCGTTGCTCCGTCCGCCATGCGATGGCATGCGGGACAGGCTCACCGGGCGGCGAGCAGAATTGCGGCGGCGTTTAAAGGCAGACATAGAAGCTTAAATATTCTCCGGAATCACGTTGGACCAAACGCATCTAAGCCATATATCGCATGCTGAAGCCCATTCCACTGCATCAATAAAGGCACCTTACGATGACAAAACCCGACGTCGGCGATCTCGCGCCAGATTTCACCCTGCCAACCGATCAGGACGACGCGCTTACATTGTCTGCGCTTCGCGGCAAAAAAGTGGTCCTGTTCTTTTATCCCAAAGACAACACCAGCGGTTGCACAAAGGAAGCCATCGGCTTTACCGAGCATCTGGCCGCCTTTGAGGCTGCCAACACGACCATCATCGGCATGTCACCGGACGGCGTGGAAAGCCACACAAAATTCCGCGAAAAGCATAGCCTTGAAGTCAAATTAGTGGCGGACGAAGAAAAAACCGCGCTGGAAGCCTATGGCGTTTGGACGGAAAAAAGCATGTATGGCAAAAAATATATGGGTGTCGAGCGCTCGACCTTCCTGATTGATGCGGAGGGCAAAATCGCCAAGGCATGGCGCAAGGTCAAAGTGCCTGGCCACGTTGAAGAAGTGCTGGAAGCGGCGCAAAGCCTTTAAGCGATGGCCGACACCCCCGCCACGCTGCGCGGCATGGCTATTGCCGCGCTCAACGCGTCTGATCTGGATGAAAAACGCGCCCTCACGCGCAGCGCAGCCGCGCGGTGGAAAGCGCGTGAAATATCACTGTCCAGCCCGTCCGATGCTACAATACCAAGCCGCCCGGGCAGACCGGACAAGCCCGACCTCGTCAATCCACGGCTGGTCAAAAAACGCGCGCTGGGCACCCAGCGCGGTCGCGTCGCGCTGTTGCATGCCCTCGCCCATATTGAGCTCAACGCCATTGACCTGGCGCTCGATATTGTCGCGCGCTTTGCCACGCAGCGCGTGCCGCGCAGCTTCTTTGACAATTGGATGGGCGTTGCCGACGATGAGGCGCGCCATTTCGGCTTGCTGCAGGCGCGGCTCGGTGAGCTGGGTGCCGCCTATGGCGACCTGCCTGCCCATGATGGCTTGTGGGAAGCCGCAACCAACACGCGCAACAATCTGTTTGCGCGACTGGCCATTGTGCCAATGGTACTGGAAGCACGCGGGCTGGACGTCACACCATCCTTGATCGACAAAATGCTGGAAGTTGATGACACCGCCACTGCCGATAGTCTCGCCACCATCTATGAGGACGAGAAAACCCATGTGGCCGTTGGTGCAAAATGGTTTCGCTTTTTTTGTGCACGCCATGGTTTGCGTCCTGATGAAGAATTCCGCGCGCTCGTCCGCGCCAATTTCCGTGGCGAGCTCAAGCCACCTTTCAACCAACTCGCCCGCGCCGCCGCAGGCCTGACACCATCGTTTTACCGGTCAATCACCGCTGCATCCGCAAGCAAATAAGCACGCAAATCATTCCCTTTTCGAGCTGTAGCTTAGCATTTGTTAACCACAATCATTCATGAATACTGCGACCACGCGTTTAATAAGGGTAGCAGTCTAGTGCGCAAAGATGCTGTTTTCGGAAAGACCAGAGAACCTCACACGATCATCATTGCACAAGGCAAACGGGTAAAGCATTTCACCGTTCGTCCTTGGGTAATGGCGCTTTGTGGCGCTGTTGCTGCGTCCATGTGTGCCGGTTATCTGATCGCCACCAGCTATTTGATTTTGCGCGACGACCTACTCAATGCCACCATGGCACGACAGGCCCGCCTGCAGCATTCCTATGAAGACCGCATTTCGACACTGCGCTCTCAGGTTGACCGCATCACATCGCACCGCCTGCTCGACCAACAAGTGATGGAAACTAAAATCGCTGAATTGGTCAACCGTCAATCCATGTTGAGCGAACGTGCCGGTGCGCTTGATCCGGTCATGCAGCGCGCATTATCTGAAGGGTTGGAACCAACCGATGGTGATGCACCGGTCACCAACACGCACAATGGATTGCCAATTCCCGCACTGCGCCCCGGTACTGATCGAGCCAACGTCGAACAGTTTGGCGCGCCGGTATCCGGCTATGCGGCCGCCACGGGAATTGATCCAATCACAACAGCATCGGTGCCCAGCGCCACGCCGGGCGCTGTTCGTACCACAATCAACCAGGTCACCGACAAGCTCGCCAGCATCGAGGTCGCGCAATTGGCGCAGTTGCAGTCACTTGCCAACGCCGCGGAAACCAAAAAGCATAGCTTGGTCCAGTCAGCCCGCAGCCTTGGCCTGAATATTCAGCCGATTGAATTGGATGGAACGGGCACCGGCGGTCCGTTTATTCCGGCATCCAATACCAATGCTGAATCTGCCTTCAGCATGCACATGAACGCGCTTAAAGTTGCCCTTGACGAGTTGGATGCAACGCGCGCGCAGGTCAAAAAATTCCCCGTTGCAAATCCGGCAAACGGGTTTTCCCTTTCAAGCCGCTTTGGTAACCGCCGCGACCCGATTATCGGGCGCACAGCGTTTCACGCGGGTCTGGACTTCCGCACCCCCACCGGCACACCTATCAAGGCAAGCGGCGATGGTGTTGTCATCAAAGCGGGCCGCAATGGTGGCTACGGCAAAATGGTTGAAATCAAACATCCAAGCGGGCTGACAACGCGTTACGCGCACCTCAGCAAAATCTACGTCAAAAAAGGCCAAGCGGTTGCGACTGGCTCAACGGTTGGTGCCGCAGGCAGCACGGGACGCTCAACCGGCCCGCACCTGCATTACGAAGTACGCCAAAATGGTAAACCGCTTGATCCAGCCAAATTCATTGCAGCGGGCAAGAAACTCGCCGATCAACTGTAATCAATCAACAACTGGCAGCGCAGCATCCAGCACCCGCAATTGCGCCTGGGTGCGGCCTTGCCATGTGTTGGCGCTCACCGTGCCAGCCAGATGAATGCCACCTACGCGCCCGCCATTGGCAAGCAATGCACCCAGCGGACTATCGGCAGCACCAAACGCAATCGCGTCAGCCACACCGCCATCATTGGCTTGCACCCGCAGCTTCACATGGCCATTACCGACGATGCGATGATCAACAATCCGGTGATGCGGCAACGCAAACACCGGTGTCGCATTGCCAGTACCGAATGGCCCTGCACGGTCCAGCAATTCCAACAGATCCGTATTGATACCCCGCGCTGACAATGCGCCATCAATTTTCAAAGATTGGCTGTCAATCAGCTTACTGACCTGCTCACTGATGCGCTGCTCGAAAAAGGCGCGCAGCGGCGCCAGTTTTTTGGCGTCAACCGTGACGCCGGCCGCCATGGCATGCCCACCCCCCTTGAGCAGCAAGCCCTCGCCCACCGCTTCACGCACCAGCTTGCCAATATCAACACCGGCAATCGAACGCGCAGAGCCGGTGCCGGTGCCGTTCTTGCCCATCGCGATGGCAAAGGCAGGCCGGTGGGTTGCATCCTTGACCCGCGACGCAATCAAGCCCGCAATGCCGGGATGCCAGCTCTCGCTAGCCAAAACCAACACCGCAGGCGGATTGGAAGACGATAGTTCGCGCTCCGCATCTGCCTTGGCCTCGGCCACCATGTCAGCTTCAATGGCCTGACGCTCCTTGTTGAGTTGATCCAGTTGCTGGGCCAGCGCCATGGCTTCTTCGCTGTCATCCATGGTCAACAGCTTTGCACCCAGCGTTGCATCGCCGATGCGACCACCCGCATTGATGCGCGGTCCCAGCATAAAGCCAAAGTGATGCGGGTTCAGCGGCGCACCGACGGCGCTGACCTCCGCCAAGGCTGTCATGCCCGCATTGCCGCCCTGGCGCGCGACCAGCAAGCCCTTCTTGACGAAAGCCCGGTTCAGCCCCACCAGCGGCACGACATCACAGATGGTCGCAAGCGCGACCAGATCGAGCATTTTGATCAAATTTGGCAGATCGCCACGACCTGCACCGCGCAATTGCCGCGTGACATCAACCAGCGTCATGAACACAACAGCCGCAGCGCAAAGATGCCCCAAGCCCGACAGATCATCATCGCGGTTTGGATTGACTGTCGCGACAATCGCCGGCAGCGCGCCACCGACCTGGTGGTGGTCCAGCACCACCACATCGCAGCCGGTCTCAGCGGCAGGCTCCAGCGCAGCAGCGCTGTTTGTGCCGCAGTCCACTGCAACAATCAGGCTGTGCGCTGTTGCCAGCTTTTCAATCGCTGCCGGGTTCGGGCCGTAGCCTTCAAAAATCCGGTCCGGAATATAAATTTCCACCGCCAGCCCGAAATGACGCAGATAGCGCGCCAACAAAGCCGAAGACGCGGCACCATCGACATCATAGTCGCCAAAGATCGCCACCCGCTCGCCATCATAAATCGCTTTGGCAATGCGTGCGGCGGCAACATTCAAATCCGTCACAACACCGGGATCGGGCATCAGATCGCGCATGGTAGGATTGAGATGGGCCAGCGCCATGGCCCGCGTCACGCCGCGCGCTGCGATGATCCGCGCCAAAACATCCGGCACATCAAGCGACTGTGCAATATCAGCGGCTATATTGACCTGCGCGGTAGTCAACCGCTCAAGCCATGCCTGATTGCAAGCCGATTTTCGGATATCTAGAAAGTATCGCTGATTTGCCATGCGCCGTTATTCAGGCGCATGGCATCAAGCGTCAAGCAAAAGCTGATTGGTCCGCTCAGTCGAATTTTTCGACGTCCTGGTGACGTGCCGTAATCTGACGCACCGTCTTGGACTGTGACCGCATCACAATGGTCTCGGTTTCGATAAAGCCCTTACCGAATTTGACGCCTTTGAGCATGTTGCCGTCTGTCACGCCGGTAGCAGCAAACAGTACATCGCCCGATGCCATCTCTTCATGGGTGTAGATCTTGTTCGGGTCTGTGATGCCCATCTTCGCCGCACGGGCCAGTTTTTCTTCACTGTCGAAAATCAGCCGACCCTGCATTTGGCCGCCGACACAGCGCAACGCCGCAGAAGCCAACACACCTTCGGGCGCGCCACCGGTGCCCATATAGATGTCGATGCCGGTTTCAGCTGAATTGGTTGTGTCAATGATCGCTGCAACGTCACCATCACCAATCAAGCGAATGGAAGCGCCTGTTTGACGGATCTCCTCGATCAGTGCGGCATGGCGCGGACGGTCCAGTACGCACGCGGTCACCTCGTTGACCGGCACATCCTTGGCGCGCGCAATCGCGAAGATGTTCTCGGTCGGTGTCGCATCAATATTGATGGTGCCCACCGGATAGCCCGGACCGATAGCAATTTTGTCCATGTACACATCGGCCGCATAGAGAAGCGTGCCCTTTTCCGCCAAAGCAATCACCGCCAGCGAGTTGGGCTGGTTCTTGGCGCACAGCGTGGTGCCTTCCAGCGGGTCGAGCGCAATGTCCACTTCCGGGCCATTGCCGTTGCCCACTTCCTCACCGATGTAGAGCATCGGTGCTTCGTCACGCTCGCCCTCACCAATGACAACAGTGCCACGGATAGACAATGCGTTCAGTTCGGCGCGCATGGCATCCACCGCTTTTTGGTCGGCGCCCTTTTCGTCACCACGGCCACGCAAACGCGCCGCGTTGACGGCTGCACGTTCGGTCACGCGCGCCAGTTCCATGGAAAGTTCGCGGGTAAGGCCGCCTTCAGATTGCGCCGGTTTGTTGCTCATAGCAGTGTCCTGTCATATTGCGGTGTTTCATCCCCTACGAAACACATTCGGACATGCTTATGAACCGGACTTATTCAAGCCCGGTAAACAAAATCGATTTATATCGAACAAAGTCTGACAGATCAGGCGCGTTCTATCCGGATAACCTGCGGTTGCGAGATCAAATCACCCTTTTTCTTGATGATATCGGTCGCCGCGCGAATGGCTGATTCGGTGGTCGTGTGGGTGATCAGGATCACCGTTTTAGCAGGCTTGCCGCCCTCGGTGTCCGACACACCGCGGCTGGAACGCTGCACAATGCTCTCCAGGGAGATACCGTTATCGGCCATTGACTGCGCAATGGTGGCAAACACGCCGGATTTATCCTGCACCCGCATGCGGATGAAATAACCGCCGGCATGCGCTTCGATCTCGGCGCGCCGGTACGGCTCAAGCGCCGAAGCGGGTCGCCCAAACACCGGTGCCTGCTGGCGGCCCGGTTGGGCCTTGGCGATATCGGCCAGGTCACCCACAACAGCTGACGCGGTCGCATTGCCGCCGGCGCCGGGACCGCTCATCAAAATGGAGCCGACAATATCCGCCTCCACACCGACAGCATTGGTGACGCCTTCCACCTGCGCGATAACCGCATCCAGCGGCACCATGGTGGGGTGAACGCGCTGCTCAATGCCGGTGCTTGTTTGCTCGGCAACGCCCAGCAACTTGATGCGGTATCCCAATTCACGCGCGGCCTGAATGTCTGACAACGAGATATTAGAAATGCCTTCCATGTAGATATCGTCAGCCGCAACCTGCGTGCCAAACGCCATGGAAGCCAGAATGGCGAGCTTGTGCGCCGTATCGTGGCCCTCAATATCAAAGGTCGGGTCTGCTTCCGCATAACCGAGCCGCTGGGCGTCTGCCAAACAGTCCTCAAAGCTGATTTCGTCCGCTTCCATCCGCGTTAGAATGTAGTTTGCCGTGCCGTTCAAAATGCCGAACACACGGGTGATGGAATTGCCCGACAGCGATTCCCGCATGGTCTTGATGATCGGAATGCCACCGGCAACCGCTGCTTCAAAGTTCAGAATAACGCCTGCCGCTTCCGCTTCCTTGGCGAGTTGATAGCCGTGCTTGGCGAGCAGTGCCTTGTTGGCGGTCACAATATGGTGGCCCTTGGCAAGCGCCGCGCGGATGCCGTCATAGGCAGGGCCTTCATCGCCACCCATCAGTTCCACATAGACGTCGATATTGTCAGACTTTGCCAATTCGACAGGGTCGTCGAACCATTCAAGCCCGCCCATGTCAAAGCCCCGATCTTTGCCTTTCGAGCGCGCACTCACAGCAGTCACCACAACCGGGCGGCCACATTGCACCGTCAGAAAATTGGCTTTTTCACGCAGCACGTTGACGACAGACGCGCCCACAGTGCCCAAGCCAGCGATGCCAACGCGAAGCGCTTCAGACATATTTTATCCTATCATATTCTATATTTAGCGGTGCGCGTTGAGCGCAACGACATTGTCTTCGTCTTTGACAGCCGTGCCAAGAAACTTCTTGATGTTGCGTGCTGCTTGGCGGATTCGCTGTTCATTTTCAACAAGCGCAATGCGCACAAACCCATCGCCATGTTCACCAAAGCCAACGCCCGGCGCAACGGCCACATCAGCCTTCTCAATCAGCAATTTTGAAAACTCCAACGATCCCAAATGGCGGAACCGTTCGGGCACCGGGGCCCACGCAAACATGGTGGCGGGCGGCGGTGGCACTTCCATGCCAGCCTTGCCGAAACTTTCTACCATCGCGTCACGGCGCTTGAGATAGACATTGCGGACCTCCGCAATATCCGATCCATCACCGTTCAGCGCTGCAGCGGCAGCCACCTGAATGGGCGTGAACGCGCCATAGTCGAGATAAGACTTCACCCGGGTCAGCGCAGATATCAGACGCTCATTGCCAACAGCAAAGCCCATCCGCCAGCCGGGCATGGAAAAAGTTTTGGACAGCGACGTGAATTCGACCGCGACATCTATAGCGCCGGGCACTTCCAGAATGGAGGGCGGCGGGTTGCCGTCGAAATAAATCTCCGAATAGGCCAGATCAGAAA
This sequence comes from Ahrensia sp., assembly GCA_049682915.1. Classification (GTDB taxonomy): domain Bacteria; phylum Pseudomonadota; class Alphaproteobacteria; order Rhizobiales; family Rhizobiaceae; genus JBCDLI01. The sequence continues at coordinate 10,509 of JBAUIL010000328.1, forward strand.
GCACAATCAGATCGTGCTTTTTGGCAAAGGCGATCACCTCTGCATAAAAATCCAGATCCGCAATATAGGCTGTCGGGTTTGACGGATAGCTGAGGATAACAGCCAATGGCTTTGGAATGGAATGGCGCACTGCACGGTCCAGCGCTTCCAGGAAATTGTGGTCCGGCTTGGCAGGCAAAGACCGGATGACGCCGCCTGACATGATGAAACCAAACGCATGGATGGGATAGGTCGGATCAGGACACAGAACGATATCACCCGGCGCGGTGATGGCTTGCGCCATATTGGCGAAACCCTCTTTTGAACCCAGGGTCGCGACAATTTCCGTTTCGGGATTAAGCGTCACACCAAACCGGCGCTTGTAGTAGGCCGCCTGCGCGCGTCGCAAACCGGGAATACCTTTGGATGAGGAATAGCGGTGCGTGCGCGGGTCCTTGATGGTTTCACACAGCTTGTCGACGATGGATTGCGGCGTTGGCAAATCAGGATTGCCCATGCCCAGATCGATGATATCGCGGCCACCGGCGCGCGCGCTGGCTTTCAAGCGGTTTACCTGTTCAAAAACATAAGGCGGAAGCCGGCGAATTTTATGAAATTCTTCCATCATTCAATCCAATGCGTGGTC
>JBAUIL010000329.1:0-2323 GCA_049682915.1 Ahrensia sp.
TCAAGGGCATTGATTCAATGTCCGGCTCCGCTTTCCAGGGTGGTGCTAATTTGGTGGTGGAATTTGATCCCTCAGCCGATCTTGCCACCGCGCTGGAAGATGTGCGCACCAAAACAGACCAAGCCAAAGCGCAATTCCCCGCCGACACGGAAGAGCCGACGGTGCAAGAGGTCAACCTGTCGGAATTCCCGGTGATCGTCGTCACCTTGTCCGGTGACGCGTCCGAGCGCGTGATGACCGCTGCAGCGAAAAGCCTGCGTGACCGTCTGGAAGAAGTCGACGGCGTGCTTGACGCCAATATGCAAGGCTCGCGTGACGAGTTGGTTGAAGTGATCATCGATCCCGTCAAACTGTCATCGTATAATTTGCGATTAGATCAATTGATCGCCGGTGTCGGTTCCAACAACCAACTGGTTGCAGCCGGCACGCTGGAGGGTGACGAAGGCAAATATGCCGTCAAAGTGCCCGCGCTCATCGAAACCGTCGAAGACATCGCCAATCTGCCCATCGCCACAAACGGCAATGCGGTGGTGCGCGCCCGCGACCTTGCCGATATCCGTTCGGGCTTTGAAGATGCCGACACCATTGCGCGGCTAAATGGCAAACCGGCGATCGCCATCGAAGTCAGCAAGCGCGCCGGTGCAAACCTGATCGAGACCATCGACCGCGTCAAAATGGCGGCAGAAGCGTTTGCGCCGCAATTGCCGGCCGGCGTCAATATCAGCTACAGTCAGGACAAATCGACCGATATCCGCAATCTCCTCAGCGACCTGCAAAACTCGGTGCTGACGGCGGTGATCCTCGTCTTCATCGTCATCTTGTTTTATCTCGGTTTCCGTTCATCGCTGTTGATCGGTCTGGCCATTCCGACATCGTTCCTGATGGGCATTCTGTTTCTGTCGATTGCCGGTTTCACGGTAAACATCGTGGTTCTGTTCAGCCTTATTCTTGCCGTCGGCATGCTGGTGGATGATGCGATTATCGTGTCCGAATATGCCGAGCGGCGCATGGCGGAAGGCATGGCGGCAGCACCCGCTTTTGCAGAAGCCGCGCACCGCATGTCCGGCCCGGTTATCGTGTCGACGCTGACTCGGATTGCGGCTTTCTCCCCGCTGTTGTTCTGGCCCGGCATTGTCGGCGAATTCATGAAATTCATGCCGATCACCCTGATCGCCACGCTGTCGGCGTCATCCATCTACGCGCTGATCTTTGCACCAACCATTGGTTCGATTGTCGGCAAGGCGTTCGTTGAACCGCGCACGCCGGACGGGCTTTATATGGCCATCGTCAAAAAGGCGGTTCGGTATCCTGTGGTTGTCATCGCGCTGGTCGGCGGCTTGATGGTGGGCGTCGTTACGACCTTTGCCAACAACAATAGCGGCGTCGAGTTTTTCCCCAATGTCGAGCCGGAGTTCGGCTTGCTCTACGTTAAGGCGCGGGGCAACCTATCACTGGAAGAGCAGGACCGTTTGGCGCAGATTGCCGAAAACAAACTGCTCAACTGGCCCGGCATTGAAACCGTCTACACCCGTGTCGGCCAATCGCGCGGTTCAACACCAATGGGCGGCAGCGCGTCAGAAGATACAATCGCGACCATTCAATATGAATTTGTCGATTGGCGTGAGCGCAAACCAGCCAGCGAGATCCTAACCGATTTGCGTGGCGAGTTCGCCAACCTACCCGGCTTTGATGTCGAGATCACCGTGCCCGATGCCGGCCCGCCGCAAGGCAAACCAATCCAGATTAAACTGTCTGCTGATGATCCCGAAGGCATGGAAGAGGCCGCCGCCCAAGTTGCGCAGTGGTTGTCCACCCAGCCCGAAGTCATCGACCTTGTTGATGGTCTGCCGCCTCTATCCGTTGATTGGGAACTGAATGTCGACCGCACCGAAGCGGCGAAATTCGGCGTCAGCCCGAACCAGATCGGCACGGTCGTTCAACTCGTCACAACCGGTCTCAAACTGTCGGACTTCCGCCCCGAGGGGGCGGACGACGCTGTCGATATCCGTCTGCGTCTGCCGGAAGACGACCGGACATTGTCACGTCTGTCGCAATTGCGGGTGGAGACATCGCGCGGTGCGGTTCCAATCGCCAACTTCACGACGCGCGAACCGGCGGCCTCTCTCGGCACGCTGACCCGCATCGACGGCAAACGCACCATTACTGTGACGTCAAACCTCGTTGCCGGTGTGCAGGTAGCTGAAGTGCAGGCGCGGGTTGCAGATTACATGCAAAACCTGTCGCTTCCAGCCAATATCGAGTTTGAAATGGTTGGCTCTGACCAGGAAAGCGCAGAGGCGGCGGCCTTCCTCAGTCAGGCTTT
>JBAUIL010000330.1:0-2381 GCA_049682915.1 Ahrensia sp.
GCGCAGGCTTTGCCGCCTTGATTGTGATGGGCGAACTGCTTGCTGTGACCGCACTCGGCATATTCCTTGCACCATCGGTGGTGTGAAGGCGAAAGCCTCAATCGTAGTGCACTTTCGCTAAATATAGCCCGTGCGGCGGGGCCAGCGCGCCACATTTCTGGTGGTCGCGCGCTTCCAGAACGTCGATAAGCTTATCGCGGCTCCACGTTCCTTCGCCCACCAGCTTGAGACTGCCAACCAGGGAGCGCACCTGATTGTGCAGGAATGAGCGGGCGTGAACGGTAAAGATGATCCGCTCGCCGTCGCGCACCGCGTCCAACCGGTCCAGCGTTTTGACCGGCGACTTCGATTGGCATTGTACCGCGCGGAATGTTGTAAAATCATGCGTGCCGAGCATGGCTTGTGCGGCATCATTCATCGCATCCACATCCAGGGTCCGTTTCACCCACCATGCGCGGGTGCGGTCCACCGTCAATGGCGCCATGCGGTTGTGGATGTGGTACTCATAGGTGCGGGCCGTCGCTGAAAACCGCGCGTGAAAATCCTCGTTCACCTGCTCGGCAGCAAGCACGGACACCGGCTCATCATGCTTGGCAAGATAGGCATTGATTGCGTCCATCACGGTGCGCGCCGGCCAATTGCGCGACAGGTCAACATGGGAGACCTGGCCCAGCGCATGCACGCCAGTGTCCGTACGGCCTGCTACTTGCAGCGTCACGTCTTGCTTGCTGAACGCCAACACAGCGCGCTCGACGGCGGCTTGCACGCCGGGGCCGTTTTTCTGGCGCTGCCAACCCACATAGGGCGAGCCGTCATATTCGATCAAAAGGCGGTAACGGTGCATGACGTGTCTATCGCACTGCTGTCGGGCGGACGCCACGCAGAAATGTCTGGGCGTCCATCGCTTTGGCCCCGGCGCGTTGAACCTGTTCAAGCATCACACTGCCAGTGGCGCAGCCAATCTCCAAGCCATCGCCGGTCAGCTCACCGGTTTGCACCTCGGCCTTACCGGGTGCAGAGGCCAGCACTTTCACGCGCTCCCATTTGTTGCCGAAACTCATTTCGCACCATGCGCCGGGAAACGGCGACAATCCGCGAATATGATTGTGGACGTCCGCAGCCGGCCGGTTCCAGTCGATCCGGGTTTCGGCCTTGTCGATCTTGTGGGCGTAGGTCACGCCGTCTTGGACTTGCTCCACCAATGGCAGACCACCGGCTTGTAGCTTTGCCATGGCTTGCACCATCAGCGGCGCGCCGATAGCGGCCAAGGCATCATGCAGTTCACCGGCGGTCATGTTGCCGGATATCGGCACGCGCTTGGTCAGCGCGACCGGCCCTGTGTCGAGGCCCACATCCATCTTCATGATCATCATGCCGGTTTCGGTATCACCCGCCATGATGGCGCGTTGAATGGGTGCCGCCCCACGCCAGCGCGGCAACAGGCTGGCATGGCCATTGTAGCAGCCCAACCGCGTGCCTTCCAAAATCGGTTTCGGCAGCAGCAGACCATAGGCGACAACCACGGCCACATCAGCTTCAAGCGCGGCAAACGCCGTCTGCGCCTCGATTGGTTTGAGAGAGGTTGGCGTGCGCACTTCAAGGCCTAGCGCCTCTGCCGCATCATGGATGGGCGACTGCTTGAGTTCCAAGCCCCGCCTGCCCGCCGGGCGTGGTGGCTGGGTGTAGACCGCAACAATCTCATGACCAGCCGCAGCCAGCGCCTGCAAAACAGGCACAGAAAAGTCCGGCGTTCCCATGAAGATAGTGCGCATAGCCGTTTCCTTGGATGAGAAACTATCTACTCAAAGCCGCGTGCCGCCGCGGGTTTTGGCTAGTTTTTTGAATTTGCGGATGACCATTTCGCGTTTGAGCTTGGAAATGTGGTCGATGAACAAGACGCCATTGAGATGGTCGAGCTCGTGCTGGATGCAGGTCGACAGCAGGCCGTCGGCCTTCAGGGTCTGCTGTTTGCCGTCGCGGTCGAGATAATTGACCACGACTGCGCCGGGGCGTTCGACCTCGGCATAGTAATCGGGGATCGACAGGCAGCCTTCCTCATAGGTTGAGGCTTCACCGGCGAGTTCCACGATTTCCGGGTTGATCATGACGATCGGGGTTTTGTCTTCATCGTCGCCCGACACATCGATGGTCAACATGCGCAGCGGCTCACCGACCTGAATGGCGGCAAGGCCGATGCCGGGCGCGTCATACATGGTTTCCAGCATATCGTCGGCAAAACGGCGCACATCATCATCGACGCGCTCAAGCGGTTTGGAGACTTCACGCAGGATCGGGTCAGGTAGCAAAACAAGTGATTTTAAGGCCATGCGCTCACTTATGATTTGTGCGTTAAAAGGTCAATCCGATGGCGAATGCGACAG
>JBAUIL010000331.1:0-2244 GCA_049682915.1 Ahrensia sp.
GCAATGAGCACTCAAAGGCGGTGGACGCCATGGCCGCCAAGCAAGGCGCGCGCACGGTCATCATCTCAGCGGCAATCGAAGCGGAAATCGCACAATTGGCAGGCGAGGAAGCGGCGGAATTTCTGGAAACGCTGGAACTCGAAGAGCCCGGCCTCGACCGGCTGATCCGCGAGGGCTACGGCCTGTTGGAACTGATCACCTTCTTCACCGCAGGCCCCAAAGAAGCCCGCGCCTGGACCGTCAAGAAAGGCTCCAAAGCCCCCCAAGCCGCCGGTGCCATCCACACCGATTTCGAAAAAGGCTTCATCCGCGCTCAGACGATTGCCTTCAATGACTACGTCACCCTAGGCGGCGAAACCGCCGCCAAAGAAGCCGGCAAAGCCCGCGACGAAGGCAAGGAATATGTCGTGCATGATGGTGATGTGATGCTGTTTAAGTTTAACGTTTGATGGGGTGAAGTTTAGGGCGGCTAGTTGGCGTCTAATAGCTTATCAAATGAGTAGTGTCGGCGGTGTATAGAGACGATGGATCTTGACACTTAAAGTTCATCAATCGGACTTTTAAGACATTGAAAATCTGCTCAATCAGCGAAAAGCTCTTGAAGCATAGGACAATTAGTCTGTCCTCTACGGCACGAAGCAACAAGTTCGGATAGCGCTCGTTCCATGTGTTTAAGGTCAGCAATTTTACCGCGTACCAAAGTCAGATTGTCCACTCCAATTTTCCCCGCATCTTCGCATGTGGCATCGTCAGAATGTGAAATTTTGAGAAGGGCGCGAATGTCGGAAATCGAGAACCCAAGCTCTCTACAACGCTTCACAAAACGAAGCCGAGCAACCGTGTCACTGTCATAAACCCGCCTACCTGCCGCAGTCCTGTCAGGCTTGGGCGTGATGCCTTCTCGCTCATAATAGCGAATGGTTTCAATCGCCACACCGCTTAGTTCTGATGCTTTGCTAATTGGCCAACTCATTATGTATTTGCTCCTGTAGTCACTACAGGTTCTATACTAGCCTTGTTTAGAAATTTACAGCGAATTGAAGCTACGAACATGAACAACAACAAATTGCTTGCAACAGGTCTCATTGGAACGGCCATAGCCGCACTATGCTGTTTCACTCCAGTTTTGGTTATTCTGTTTGGAATGGTTGGTCTATCTGCAATCGTTGGGTATCTCGACTACGTACTTTTGCCTGCCTTGGGCATTTTCCTTCTCATCACAATTTACGCGCTCTGGAAAAGACAAGCCGCATGACTATCCCAGATTCAACCATCACTTGCCCCGAATGCGGGTATTTCAAAACTGAAACAATGCCAACCGATTCTTGCCAATGGTTCTATGACTGTGAAGGTTGCGGGGCACTGCTGAAACCAAAAGAGGGCGATTGTTGTGTCTATTGCTCCTATGGGACTGTGGCCTGCCCGCCCATTCAAGAGGGCGGTTCTTGTTGCGCCTGACCGTCGCAAACACCATCCTTTTTGCAACGTATTTTGCCGGTTAAGAAAAACAATCACTTGTCTGTTGCAAAACTTTGTCGCGAGATTCAAAGATCGCAAATGGACTCAGAGCACACATTCATTATCCAACCCGCACCTAAGCACCTCACCCATCCACCAATATCCGCCGCGCTTTGGAAAAATAGTTCCGGCGTGCCAGCACGGCCATCACGAAGACCGTCGTCACCACCAGCATCCATGGGCCGATGAACCAGCCTAGATAGGCGAGCGCGAAGAAGATGGCGCGGAGGCCGGCGGTGAAGTGGCGGCTGGCGATGATGTTCATTTCGGCGGCGGCGAGCGCGGCCTTGTCGCGCGCCTCGGCTGAGCCATTGTCGCGCATCGGCACCGCGCCCACCAAAATGGAGCAATAGTTGAACAGCCGGTACGCCCAGCCGAACTTGAAAAACGCGTAGACGAAAATGACCGTGACGCCGAACACTTTCAGCTCGAACAGCTGGCGTGTCACCGCGTTGGAAATCGGCAGGTCACGATAGATTTGCAGCACTTGGTCCGTCGCGCCGAGCAGCGCAAAACAGCCACCAATCGCCAGAATGGAGGCCGTGCCAAAGTAAGCCGCCCCGTTTTGCAGGCTTTGCATGATCTGCGTGTCAATCATCCGCAAGTCGCGCCCCGCCATTTCCAGCATCCAAGCGCGGCGGCGCTCCGCCATGAGAAAGGACAGCGAGTGTTTGCGCACCGGCGAATAGTCATTGACGATCTCAAACACCAGCCAGGCAATGAGGA
>JBAUIL010000332.1:0-13812 GCA_049682915.1 Ahrensia sp.
ACCATGTTCACTGTGCTGTTTGCACTGGCGCGCACGGTTGGTTGGATTGCCCAGTGGAAAGAAATGATCGAAGATCCAAGCCAGCGCATCGGTCGCCCACGCCAGCTCTACACCGGCGCACCACAGCGCTCTTATGTGCCGATTGAAAAGCGCTGATTTTAGTCCTTGCAAACATTCAAAGCCGCGGTTTTTACCGCGGCTTTTTTGTTGCCAGTCACCGTAGAAGCGACGCAACCACGCGCGCTGCCAGCACACTGGCGGGCTCATCGCTGTCCATGGCCGCTGCAACCGCTTGATATCCATCCATGATGGCGCGATGACGCGGCGATGCCGTATCCGCCAAATCAGCCAGCAAAATCCGCAGCGCTTTCGGGCTGATCATGTGGTCATAAAACTCGTGCACGACAATCTGGTCGGTGATGATGTTGGGCAAGGCCGCCGACCAAAGCGCACTGCGCGCGAGAATGGCCCGGGCGATCAGGTCCGTCCGGTAAATGCTGATGGCGGGCACACCGGCCAAAGCCAACTCCAGCAACACAGTGCCAGACGCCGCTAGCGCCACATCGGCGCGGGCATACGCCGCCAATTGCGCGTCACGTCCGGTGGTGATGTTGGGCTTGACGGGCCAGTCGGCGACTGCAGCTTCAAGCCGCGCGCGCTGACGCGGCAGCGTTGGCATATCGATGGTGAGGGCGCGCCCACTGGCGACGAAATCATCGACCGTTTTGCGCATATCGCCGATCAGCGCGCTGATCTCTGACTTGCGCGAGCCTGGCAGCAACAGCAGCCGTAAAGGAACACGGTTGACGTGGTTTGCCCGCTGCGCGCGCACATCATTGAGGCCAACATCAGAGACGAGCGGATGGCCGACAAAGTGCGTTGGTGGCCCGCCCAGAGCCTCCATGACGTGCGGCTCAAACGGAAACAGCGCAAGGACGGCGTCAATGGTCGGCACCATTTTGACTGCCCTGCCCGGTCGCCACGCCCACACCGTTGGCGCAACATATTTGACGATGGGCACATCGGGCATCGCAGCCTTGACCCGCTTGGCGACGCGGTGGCTGAAATCCGGACTATCCACCAGCACGATTGCATCCGGCTTTGCCGCGATCAAACCTGCCGCAGCTTGACGAATACGTATCCACAGCTTGGGCAAGGCCTTGAGCACCGCGCTGATGCCAACGAGTGCGATATCGTCCGCATCAAACAGCGAGTTGAGGCCCAACGCCGACAATTCATGACCACCGACACCGACAAGCCTGATCTCGCGGCCTGTCTGTGCCTTGAGGGCAGCCACCATGTCAGCAGCCAGCCGCTCGCCGGAGCGCTCCCCGGCAATGATACCCAGCACGATCGGTTTGGATGCGCCGTTCATGGTGCATCAAGCCCAAAGATAAACAGTCCGGCTTCATCAGCGGCTTTTTCAACCGCTTGCCGGTCGACAATTAACGTTTGGCCCGCCTGCACGGCAATGCCCGCCAGCTTGGCCTTGGCCGCGTTGCGCACGGTTTGCACGCCAATGGTCGGCATATCAACGCGCAGTTCCTGACCCGGTTTAGCCACTTTGACGAGCACACCGGCGCGCTTGTCGGTCAAGCGGCCGGATGCCTTCAAATCGGCAATGCGCAGCACCATTGCGTCGGTGCCTTCCGCGCCTTCCAAGGCGACAACCCGCTTACCGGTCACCACAACGCCCTGCCCGGCATCCAGCGTGCCAAGCGTCAACGCCGCTTGCGCGCCAAGCTGGACGCTGTCAGCTTCGGCTTTTGACGGTTTGACGCGCCCCATGGGCCCCGCCTCTGCCACCATGTCCGGCATAAGTTCGTGCACGCCCACAACACGCAAACCACGCTCTTCCAAGCCGGTTACAATTTGCGCGAGGATGCCATCATCGCCCATGCGCAACGCCGCCAGCACGCGCGGCAGAAGTTTCAACGTGAACAGGTCCGGTCGGAACTCGCGCAGCAATGGCCGTCGATGCACACCACCAACCATGACCATGTGGGTGACGCCCTGCTTGTGCGCAGTCTTGACGATGTCGCCGATGCGCGCCGTGCTGGCAGGGAAATGCCGATAGTGCCGCAACGCCTCATTGGCCTCACCTTCAAGCATAAAGACGATGGGAACATGGCCCTCGGCGGCAAGCCTGGCGCATAAATCAACCGGAATTTGGCCGCTGCCCGCCACCACGCCGTACCGCGTTGGATGGGAGGCTGCAGCCAGGTTACCAGTCACGGGTTAAGCTCCGTGCACATCCCGCGCGCGCAATGCGGTGAGCGGAGTAATGAATTTGCGTTTGGAGTCGGCCAGAATGAAGTCAGCCATATCCTGAACAGAAGTGGAGTCCGCATACTTCGTCTTGAGATCGGCCGCGTTCTCTCGCAGTGTTTTGCCATTATCGGCAAAAAGCCCTTTATAGGCGTGACGCAACGCGTGAATATCGTCGCGCGCCATGCCGGAACGTTTCATGCCAACCAGATTGAGGCCCGACAGGTAAGCCCGGCTACCAACCACCATGCCGAAGGGAATGACATCATTGACCACGGCAGAAATGCCACCGATGAACGCATGGTGCCCAATTGTACAAAACTGGTGGATGCCAGCGCCACCGCCCACAATGACGTAGTCACCAATGGTGGTGTGGCCGCCAATCATAACGTTGTTGGCAAAGGTAACGTTATTGCCCAACACACAATCATGCGCCACATGCGCATAGGCGAGGAACATGCAATTGTCGCCAACGGTCGTATAGCCACGCGCATTGCCGGTGCCGATATTCATCGTCACGCCTTCGCGGATGACGTTGTTTTTGCCAACGCTTAGCGTGGTACGCTCACCCTTATAGGCGCCGTTTTGAGGCTCACCGCCGATGATCGCATGGGGGAAAATACGTGTATTGGCGCCGATGGTGGTGTCGTTCATCACCATGGCGTGGCTCATCACTTCCACACCGTCACCCAGCACGACATGCGGCCCGATATGGACGAAAGGCCCGATTTTGACGCCTTCGCCCAGCTGCGCACCCTCTTCGACAAAGGCGGTGGGGTGAATGCTTGTTTCGGGATATGTGTGTTTAGCCTGTTCCATCAATCACATGCTCGCTTCAGGCGCGAGCATGGCCGAAACCTCTGCTTCTGCCACTTTTTCACCGCGCACCTTGGCAACGCACGCATAGCGGCAAATGTTGCGGCGCATTTTGATCAGATCGACATGATATTCCAAAATATCACCGGGCACGACCGGCTTGCGGAACTTCGCATTGTCGATGGTCATGAAAAACACCAATGCAGGCTCACCAAGATTGAGCGCGCGCAGGCCGATGGCACCGGATGTCTGCGCCATGCCCTCAATGATCAAAACGCCGGGCATAACCGGCTTGCCAGGAAAATGACCCTGAAAATGCGGCTCATTAAAGGTGACATTCTTGATGCCAACAGCGGATTTGTTGCCGTCAATATTGATGATCCGGTCGACGAGCAGGAACGGATAGCGATGCGGCAGCAGACGCATGACTTCGTCAAGGTCCGCAGTTTCAAGCGTTGTGGTGTTCGTATCTGTCATGGATTCCTACCGTCAAAATGCTAGGACGGTGTATTGCCTTTGGCGAGTTTTCGCAACGCCGCAATTTCGCGGAACACGTCACGCATCGGTTGCGCGGGCGAACCGGCCCAGCGCTCGCCGGCAGGCACATTGTTCATGACGCCGGACGCGCCCGCAAGCTGCGCGCCAGCACCGATGTGCAGCCCATCTGCCAAGCCGACACCGCCGCCCAGCATCGCGCCATCGTCAATGCGGCAACTGCCGGAAATACCGACATGTCCGCACAGGATGACATAGCGGCCAATCTGAACATTGTGCGCGACCTGCACCAGATTATCGATCTTGGTGCCCTCGCCGATCACCGTGTCACCAATCGTGCCACGGTCAATGGTGACATTGGCACCCAACTCAACGCGATCCTGGATGATGACCCGGCCAATATGCGGCATCTTCTGCAAGCTGCCACCGCCCGGAAAATAGCCAAATCCGTCCTGACCGATCATCGTGCCGGGATGGATGGCTACACCATCTCCGATCAGTGCGCACTGAATGGCGACATTGCTGCCGATCATGCAATGACGCCCGATGCATACCTTGTTGCCAATCACCGCATTGGCACCAATGCGCGTGCCACGGCCAATCTGCGCACCAGCGCCGATGACTGCGCCCGGCGCAACATAAACGCCCTCTTCCAGCATCGCCGATTGCGCGATGGTGGCGCCTGCATGTGGTGTGGGCTCGATATACGGTCCCGATGTCTTGATGCCTTCAAGGCATGACGGCAAATAGGCGGTGATAAACTGCGCATAGGCCAATTGCGGATGGGCATGTGCCAGGTAGACAGGGCCTGCCGGTAGCTTTTCAACATCATCGGGACGACAAATAACCACACTGCAACTGGCAAGGTCTGCCATCTTTGCCGACACTCTGCTCACAAAGGCAAAGCCGCCCACAATCGGATTGGCGGCGGGACAAATTGCGCTGACAGGCCGGATGGTTACGGCATTGTCTTCAAGTTTGACATCAACGTGTTGAGCAATTGCCCCAACCGTCAATTCAAACACCGGTTCAAAAAAAGAAAGAGCGTCTGTTTGCACGGTCAAATTGTGTCACACAAAGGCTGTCATGATAAGGCCGACGTGTGAACGTCGGCCTTATCAAGATTAAAACGCTGTTGAGATCGAGAAGTGGAAGTTCCGCTCATCATCGGTGTCTTCCTTGACCAGCGGCACAGCATAGTCAAAGCGCAGTGGCGCAAAGGGTGACTGCCAGATCAAGCTGACACCAGCAGAGGCGCGCCATTCCAGATCGGTGTTCTGAGCGCCTTCAACATCGCTGCCAAACAGTGTTGCCGCATCGGCAAACACAGCGCCTTTCAAGCCAAATTCACGCGGTACCGCAGGAATTGGGAATTGCGCCTCAGCAGTGGCGTTGAAGTAGCTTGTGCCACCAATTTGGTTGCCGTTCTCGTCGGTTGGGCCGATGCCATTATTGTCAAAGCCACGCAGACGACGCGGTCCGATCGTCAAATGATCAACGCCACGCAGCGGGTCATCGCCAAATGCCGTGATGTTGCCACCACCCACACGCACGAAACCAACCATGTCGAGATCTTCTGACAAGGTGTAGAACGCGCGCGCATCCGCTGTGGTGCGTACATATTGCGCATCACCACCAACACCGGCAATTTCTTGCTGGATTGTCGCGAAGATACCTTCGCGCGGGTCATTGCGGTTATCAACGGAGTTATAGGTCAAACCATAGCTGACCGCTGATGTGACATATGTCGTACCCAGCAGGGGAATAACGGTTGTCGGCGTAACGCAAGCAGCGGTCACGTCCGGGTTCGCTGTACCCGCAGGACCACATGTGGTGGCGTCATAGCCGGTCTGCGCTGTGAACTCTTCAGTGTCATAGGAATAGCCGAAATTGCCCGACAGGCGGTCAGTGATCGGCAGGCCGAAGCGGACTGACGCACCCTGCGTCGCCGTATCGTAATTATCGTCATCGACTTCCTCAGTTGAGCGGAATGCGCGGAACGTAGCCGACAAGCGATAGCCGAGGAAATAAGGCTCGGTAAATGCAACATCATAGGTGCGCGAGTCTTCGCCACCACCGACGGCCAAACGCACGGTCTGACCACGGCCAAGGAAGTTACGCTCCGTGATTGAGCCTTCAAAGGTGATGCCGTTAGATTCACTACCGGTTGCGTAGCCCGCACCGATACCGAATTCACCGGTTGATTTATCAATGGCTTCAACAACCACAATCACACGGTCCGGCGCCGAGCCAGGACGGGTTGTGATGTTGACACGCTCAAAGAAATCAAGCGCTTCAAGGCGGCGCTGAGCACGGCGGATCAACACCTGGTTGAAGGCGTCACCTTCAGCAAGATCAAACTCGCGACGGATAACAAAGTCGCGCGAACGCGCATTGCCCACAACCTCAATGCGCTCGATGAAAGCGCGCGTGCCCTGATCAACAACGTAAGTCACGTCGATTGTCTGGGTTTCGAAATTGCGGTCACCGATAGGCGTTACTTCCGCAAACGGGAAGCCGTTTGACGCCAGTTCAGTCGATACATTCAGCAATGTATCTTCGACATCTTCCGCGCTGTAGGTCTTGCCGGCGCGGCTTTCGATAGCGCGACGCAGCGCTTCCGGGTCTACGCCCGATACGGTGCTGTCGATTTCAATGTTACCGAAGTTGTAGCGCTCGCCCTCATCAACCTCGAACACAATGGAGATGTTACCGGTTTCCGGATCAACATCGGCGCTGGAGGACAGCACACGGAAATCCGCATATCCGCGGTTGAAATAGAAGCGACTCAGGCGCTCTTCGTCAGCGGCAATGCGCTGCTCGTCATAGACGTCATTGGTCGACAGGAACGCCAAAATGCTGGTGCGCTTGGTTGTGACAACACCCGCCAAACGGCGATCACTGAATGCCTGGTTACCGACAAAGCTGACAGTCGAAATCTTGGTCTTGCCGCCTTCATTGATCCGGTAGATCACGTTGACACGGTTTTCACCCAGATCAACGACTTCTGCGGTAACATCCACATCGTTGCGGCCAACACGGCTATAGGCTTCAAGAATCGCATCAACATCGCCGTTCAGCGTTTCTTGGTCGAATGCACTACGCGCACGCAACCGGGTCGCCGCCTGCAAACGATCATCTTTCACCCGGCGGTTGCCTTGGAAAACGACTTGGTTGACGACAGATTGCTCGTCGACCACGACCACAAGTGTCGAGCCGGAAACGCGCACAGAGACATCTGAAAACAAACCGGTACGGAACAAACGCGTGATCGCATCATCGAGGTCAGCACCGGTGTAGTTTTTGCCGGGCTGATAGTTGACGAAATCGGCGATTGTTGTCTCGGATATGCGCTGGTTGCCCTGCACCGATATGCTGCGCACAACAGCCGCTTCAGCGGCTTGGACTGCCAGAAGATTCGCCGCGACACCACCGGCAACCACAGGGGCGGTAGCCAGTGCCAGGGCGGACACAGCGTTTACAAAATGCTTAGACGCCTTCATGCAGGAAATTCCTAATACTCTTTGACTGGCGACGTCGAAAAATCGACATGGCTCGTTCTTTGACTCTGGCACCATATGACAATGTTTTAACCCACAAGCAAGGCATAGGGTTAAAATCCGTTTACGTTCATTGCCTACGTGGTAAATTCGCCACGCGAATTTGTCCCTTTGGTAAAGATTATCTAAAATTTGAACGGTTTGGAACCCTCAAAGCCGGTTCAGGAACACCTGAATATCGTTCCAGGTGGCAAAAACCATCAGCCCCAGCAGCAGCGCAAAACCGATTCGATAGCCAAATTCCTGCGACCGTGGCGATACCGGCCGACCGCGCGCAGCCTCCACCGCATAAAACATCAAATGGCCGCCATCAAGCACCGGAACCGGCAGCAGATTGAGCAGACCGATCGACACAGACAGAATCGCAGCGAGGTTCAAAAGCGCCACAAAGCCCAGTGTCGCCACCTGCCGCGAAGCATCCGCCACCCGCAAAGGCCCGCCGATCTGGTCCGCACGCTCCTGCCCGGTAATCACATTGGCCAGATAACCGCCCGTGCGCGCCACGATGTACCATGTTTCCTGATGCGCCATGACGAACGCGCCCGGCACAGAGATGTCTTCGCGGCGGCGTAGTTCGGTATCCGCATCGGCGACAATACCGATGATCCCCTGCTCAATCTTATTGCCGAACTGGTCTTCAATCTCGGTGCGGCGCGGTACCAGTGTCAACGTCACCGGCTCACCATTACGCTCTACCACCAGTTCAATCGGCTGATCAGCGCGCGGTGCGATGTAGCGCTGCATCTGCGTGAATGTTTCCACCGGTGCGCCATCCATCTCGATGAACACATCGCCCACCTGAATACACGCATCCGAAGCGGCACTTTCAGCGCGCACCTCACCGACAACCGGCTCAATAATCACGCGCCCGTTGACACTCAACAGCACGGTGAAAATAGCGATTGCCAGCACATAATTGGCAAACGGACCGGCAAAGACGGTAATGGCGCGCTTCAACACACTTTTGTTGTGGAACGCGTAACGGCGCTCATACTCGCTCAGCTCTGCGTCGGCCTGCGCCGCTTCGGTAGCCGATGCCGCATTCATGTCTCCAACAAAGCGCACATAGCCACCCAATGGAATGAGCGACAGCTTCCATCGCGTGCCTCGACTGTCGGTAAAGCCGACAATTTCCGGCCCGAAGCCCACCGAAAACGCCACTGCGCCAATGCCGCACCAGCGCCCGGCAAGGTAATGCCCCAGCTCATGGATAAAAACCACCAAGCCAAGCACAAACAGAAACGGCAATACGGTGCCAATCAGGAAATCTATCATTGTTTATTGCCCAGTCCGGTTGAAATTTTGCGGTCTACGACGGCGAGAAAAGCGCCAGCGCGGGTGCCTCGCTGCCTGCCAGTACAAGGCACACTAACCATAGTGCAATTGCGCCGAAAACAAGAC
Source organism: Ahrensia sp. (assembly GCA_049682915.1). GTDB lineage: Bacteria > Pseudomonadota > Alphaproteobacteria > Rhizobiales > Rhizobiaceae > JBCDLI01. The sequence goes on from JBAUIL010000332.1 coordinate 8,541, forward strand.
CGTCCACGCGGTCCATAACGCCGCCATGGCCGGGGATGAGCTGGCTCGAGTCTTTTACGCCCGCACCGCGCTTCAGGCTGCTTTCAAACAGGTCCCCTGCTTGCGAGACCACACTGATTAAAAGCGCCAGCACCAACATGGCCCATACACCCATGGCAGGCTCGAAAAGCTGCCGCACCAAAAGCGCTGCAATCAAAGCCCCGGCGATGCCGCCCAAAGCACCGGAAATGGTTTTTCCCGGTGAGATCGATGGTGCCAGTTTCGGCCCACCCACGGCGCGCCCAACGAAATAGGCGGCAATATCGGTGATCCAAACCGTGGCGAAAATGAACACAATGGCAGCAGCACCAGGCAAAAAGCCACCCGCTCCACGCAACTGAACCAGCGACACCAGCGCCCCCAGACAGTAGGCAAAGCCAACGATGCTCTTTGCGGGCATGCCTGCCATCGTCAACGCACCGGCACCGAGCACCCAGACCAAAATCAGCACATAGATCGACAAAGCGCCGCTCAACATCAGCAGCACCATCGTCGCCGCACCAATCAGCGCCAGCGTGGCTAGCAAAATGCGGTCATCGCGCGACGGCGCGGTCATTTCCAGCCATTCATACCAAACCAGTGCTGCGACAATGCCCGCAAAAAGCACAAACACCGGACCGCCGGCATAGACGGCGAGCAGTGCCACAGCAGCCATCAAAACGCCTGAGACAACCCGCAGCTTGAGATTGCTCACAGCGCAACATCCACGCGTGTTTCAACCACCCCGCCAAACCGGCGGTCGCGGCGGCTAAACTCGGCAATAGCCTGCTGCAAATGCGCCTTTTCGTAGTCAGGCCATAAACAAGGCTGGAACACGAATTCGGCATAAGCCGCTTGCCAAGGCAAAAAGTTCGACAAGCGCATCTCACCGCTCGTGCGAATAATCAAATCCGGATCAGCAACATTGGCCGTGTCGAGATAGGCGGAAATATCGTCCTCAGTCACCGGCTGATTTGCGCCGACGCCCGATGCAATACGTTGCTGCACAATGCGCTCGACAGCCCGGGCAATTTCATCACGCCCGCCATAGTTGAAAGCGATGTTCAACGTCAGTTTCGTGTTGCCAGCGGTCTTTTGCTCTGCATCCTCAATCAGATTGCAAATATCTTGCTGCAGATTATCACGCCGGCCAATCACTTTGATATGCACGCCGTTGGCGTGCAGCTCAGCCAGGTCACGGCGCACAAAGAGGCGCAACAAACCCATCAAATCACGCACTTCTTCAGGAGGGCGCGACCAATTCTCGGAGGAAAAAGCATACAGCGTCAAAGTCCGCACACCCAGCTCAGGCGCAGCCCGCACCACCCGGCGCACCGCTTCCAACCCGGCCTTGTGCCCCATCGTACGGGGCAAACCCCGGGCATTGGCCCAACGGCCATTGCCATCCATTATGATGGCAACGTGGTTGGGCGTACAAAGCCCTGTGTCTGACGCCGGTGATAGCACCCTGTCCCTCTCAGTCCGCAATCATTTCAGATGACTGCAAAATGTCTCAAAGCCAAGTTAAACGGCCATGATCTCTTCTTCTTTTTTCGCCAGCACCTTGTCGATTTCAGAAATTTGGCTGTCGGTCAGCTTCTGCACCGCATCGGCCTCCTTGCGGCTGTCGTCTTCGCTGATATCGCCATCTTTTTCGTGACGTTTCAGCGCATCCATGCCGTCACGGCGCACGTGGCGCACGGCAATGCGCGCGTTTTCGGCGTATTGGTTGGCAACCTTGGCCAAATCACGGCGCCGCTCCTCGTTCAATTCGGGCAGCGGCACGCGCACGGTTGTGCCGTCCGTCATCGGGTTCAAACCCAGCGATGACTCGCGGATGGCTTTTTCAACCGCGCTGACCATTGATTTGTCCCATACATTCACTGCCAGCATGCGCGGCTCGGGCACGGTAACGTTGGCCACCTGGTTGAGCGGTGTCTGCGCGCCATAGGCAACAACCGTAATCGGGTCGAGCAAAGCCACCGACGCACGTCCGGTGCGCAAGCCGCCCAGCTCGGTGCGCAAAACGCTCACTGCGCCCTCCATACGGCGTTTCAAATCATCCAAATCGTAGTCTGCACTCATGATCTGTTCCTGAAATCCAAATCTTACTGTTTTTGACGCCCCGCCTACCGCAATGGCCGCCGCAATTACTCTTCGGATACGCGCGTCGCGCGCCCGCCGCCCCTCAATATATCGGAGAAACCGCGCTCCTCATGGATCGAAAACACGAGGATGGGGACCGAATTTTCACGCGTCAAGGCAATGGCCGCCGTGTCCATGACGGTCAAGCCCTTCCGCAAAATCTCATCATAGGTCAGTTGGTCATAGCGCGTTGCATTGGCGTCCAGCTTCGGGTCGGCGGTGTAAATTCCGTCCACTTGCGTACCTTTGAACAATGCATCCGCACCAATTTCAGCCGCGCGCAAAGCGGCCGCAGTGTCCGTGGTAAAATAAGGATTGCCTGTACCACCGGCGAAGATCACCACCCGGCCCTTAGCCAAGTAGGACATTGCTTTGCGCTGTGAAAAGCTCTCGCAAAACTCCGGCATAGACACTGCGGACATCACCACCGCGTCAATGCCATACTTGACCAGCGAGGTGCGCAGCGCCAGCGAGTTTATGACCGTCGCCAGCATGCCCATATGGTCGCCTGTCACCCGGTCTCCGCCACGCGAGGCAACCGCCACACCGCGAAAAATATTGCCACCACCGATGACGATGCCGACCTCAACGCCCATATCCACCGCGCGTTTAACATCCGCTGCAATGCGGTCCGCAACAGATACATCAATGCCAAAACCTTGATTTCCCATCAAAGCTTCGCCTGACGCTTTCAATAATACGCGCTTGTAAATTGGTTGTGTTGTCATCAGGCGGTCAATTTTTGTGAATCAGCTTATGTTCGATACAACAAGGCCACCGCGTTGTCACGCGATGGCCTTGTCAAATATACAATTTAAGGTTGAAACTGTGTTATCAGATTAACCTCGAGCTGCGGCAGCAACCTCTGCAGCAAAGTCGCTCTCTTCTTTTTCGACGCCTTCACCCAGCGCAAAACGCACCATTGATGCGATTTTTGCAGGCGCGCCGATGTCTTTTTCAGCTTCTTTCAACGCCGCTTCAACTGACATATCCGGATTGATCACGAATGCCTGCTTCACCAAGCAAACTTCTTCGTAGAACTTACGGATACGGCCCTCGACCATCTTCTCAATGATGTTGTCAGGCTTGCCGGACTCTTTGGCCTGCTCGGAGAAGATTTGACGCTCGCGGTCGACAATCGCCGGGTCCAGATCATCAACATCAATCGCAGCCGGGTTGGTTGCAGCAACGTGCATGGCAATCTGACGACCGATCGCCGCAGCCGCAGCCGCGTCACCGGTTGTTTCAATCGCAACCAGCACACCCAGCTTGCCCATGCCTGTAACGACGGCGTTGTGGACGTATGTTGCCACGGCACCGTTGGCGACGCTCAGCTTTGCAGCGCGTCGCAGGTTCATGTTTTCGCCGATGGTTGCAACGGCATCTTTTACCGCTTGCTCAACTGATTTGCCCGCTCCGGCATAGTCAGCCGCGGCAACCGCTTCAACGGAACCGTCGGTACCCAAAGCTGCTGTTGCAACATTGCTTACCAGTTGTTGGAACGCTTCGTTGCGCGCAACGAAATCTGTTTCCGAGTTCACCTCGACCACAACCGCCTCATTGCCTTCACCGGCAACAGCGACAAGACCTTCAGCAGCCGCACGACCGGCTTTTTTCTCGGCTTTTGAAATGCCTTTTGTGCGCAACCAGTCGATTGCCGCTTCCAGATCACCGTCTGTTTCTGTCAGCGCTTTTTTGCAGTCCATCATGCCCGCGCCGGTAGCGTCGCGAAGCTCTTTCACGAGTGCAGCAGTAATTGCCATTGTTTCATGCCTTCTTGTTTTGGGCCGACTGCACTGCGTGCGTCTCGCCCATTTGATCGCCCATCATTGATTGGCTGTTGGCCCAATAAATGGGGTTTGTATCGTAAAAATGAAAGGGCGGCTGAACCGCCCTTCCCAATCAGCTTTGCTTAGCTTTGAGCTGGTGCAGCAGGCGCTTCTTCAAGCGCTGCTTCCATTGGTGCTTCCTCGGAAGCGCCAATGTCGACGCCTGACGCACCTTGCTGGCGCGCGATGCCGTCAATCGCTGCTTTTGCCATCAGATCGCAGTAAAGCGAAATCGCACGCGCCGCGTCATCATTGCCCGGGATCGGGTAGTCGATGTTTGCCGGATCGGAGTTTGAATCCAGAATTGCAACAACCGGGATACCCAGACGCTTTGCTTCCTGAATCGCGATTGCTTCTTTGTTGGTGTCGATAACAACCATCAAATCAGGAATGCCACCCATGTCCTTGATGCCGCCGAGCGCGCGCTCGAGCTTTTCATATTCGCGCTCAAGGTTCAGGCGCTCTTTCTTGGTGAAAGCATTGGCACCGTCGCTGTTGAGCAATGTTTCCAGCTCACGCAGACGCTTGATGGAGTTGGAAATTGTTTTCCAGTTGGTCAGCATGCCGCCAAGCCAGCGCGCATTGACGAAATATTGCGCTGAACGGCGCGCAGCATCGGCAACGATTTCTGATGCGGCACGCTTTGTGCCGACAAACAGAACACGGCCACCACCAGCGACTGTATCAGACACAACTTTCAGCGCCTGATCGAGCAATGGCACAGACTGTGACAGATCGATGATGTGAATGTTATTGCGCGCACCGAAGATGTAGCGCTTCATTTTCGGGTTCCAGCGGTGTGTCTGGTGGCCGAAGTGAACGCCAGCTTCAAGAAGCTGACGCATAGAGAATTCTGGCGTCGCCATAGTTCGTTTCCTTTTTCCGGTTTAACCTCCACGAAGCTTGAAGCAGCAGCGCTGCAACCGGTTGGACGACGGGGATTTCTCCCCCGCAGCCCCACTTCGTGTGTGGAATGAGCGTGCCCTTAAAGCCAAATGCCCGCAAACGCAAGGGCCGACCGGTTCTGAAACAAAATCCAGCCAAGTGTGGAACAATTCAAGTTGCCACCTCGTTGTATTGGGTGTGTGGCAAAATGCGAGTCACAACAAAAAACATCTAAGAGGAACACTTTTATGGAATCTCTGACAACCAGCCTCAACAGTTTGGAAGGCAGTATGCAGGTGTTCATCGCGACGGTGGGCAGCCTCGTCGTCGAATACACCTTTTCGGTTATCGGCGCGATATTACTACTCGTTATCGGCTTTTTGGTTGCAGGTCAG
>JBAUIL010000333.1:0-3112 GCA_049682915.1 Ahrensia sp.
ATGGTTCTGGGTGCCATCTTCTTTGCGGGCACGGCGGTATTGCCCGAGGTTATGTTGTACCCGTTGGCAATCGGCGGCGCGTGCTTGCTGACATCAATCGTCGGCACGTTCTTTGTGAAGCTTGGCGCAAACGGCTCGATCATGGGTGCGCTGTACAAAGGCCTCATCGCCACCGGTGTGTTGTCGATTATCGGCCTCGGCGCAGCCACGTCATTGACCATCGGCTGGGACTCAATCGGCGTCGTAGACGGCAAAGACATCATCGGTCGTCACTTGTTTTATTGTGGCTTGATTGGCTTGGTTGTAACCGCGTTGATCGTGGTTATTACCGAATACTACACCGGCACCAATAAGCGCCCCGTGAACTCGATTTCACAGGCGTCAGTGGCCGGTCATGGTACCAACGTCATTCAAGGCTTGGCGATCTCGCTTGAATCAACCGCGATGCCTGCCATTGTGATTGTTGGTGGCATTATCTCCACCTACCAGCTTGGTGGCCTGTTCGGCACCGGTATCGCCGTGACAGCCATGCTGGGCATCGCGGGCATGATTGTCGCGCTGGACGCATTTGGTCCGGTCACCGACAATGCCGGTGGTATTGCCGAAATGGCGGGCTTGGACCCGGAAGTGCGTAAATCAACGGACGCGTTGGATGCTGTGGGCAACACCACCAAAGCGGTAACCAAAGGCTACGCCATCGGTTCTGCCGGTCTGGGTGCGCTGGTGCTGTTTGCGGCCTACTCAAACGATCTTGAGTTCTTTGCCGCAAATTCCGATCAATATCCGTATTTCGCGGATATGGGCGACATTTCATTCTCGCTGTCCAACCCCTACGTTGTTTCCGGTCTCATCTTCGGTGGCCTTATTCCGTACTTGTTTGGCGGCATGGCAATGACAGCCGTCGGTCGTGCGGCGGGTTCCGTTGTTGAGGAAGTGCGTCGTCAGTTCCGCGAAAAGCCGGGCATTATGGAAGGCAAGGACCGTCCGGATTATGCCCGTGCGGTGGATATGCTGACCAAGGCGGCAATCAAGGAAATGATCATCCCGTCACTCCTGCCAGTCTTGGCGCCCTTGGTCGTCTATTTTGGTGTTCTGTTGATGTCGGGCTCCAAAGCCTCTGCATTTGCGGCGCTGGGCGCGATGTTGCTCGGCGTGATCGTCAATGGCCTGTTCGTTGCGATTTCGATGACATCGGGCGGCGGCGCCTGGGACAACGCCAAAAAATCTTTTGAAGACGGTTTTGTCGACAAAGACGGCGTACGCCACGAAAAAGGCTCCGAAGCCCACAAAGCCTCGGTCACCGGTGATACCGTTGGCGATCCCTACAAGGATACCGCTGGCCCAGCCGTGAATCCGGCCATCAAGATCACCAACATCGTAGCGTTGTTGCTCTTGGCTGTGCTTGCGCATTAAAGCGGGCAAGGCACCTCAAAACAAAAGCCCGCGTGGAGCGATCCGCGCGGGCTTTTTGATAGGATCGGAATGTTTAACGCTTAGCGGCCGAGTGAAGGCGCGCCGCCGCCTAATGTTCCGGTCAGAATTTGGGTCAGGAAGGTTTGGTCCGCGCCGCCAGTTGGCGTTGTGCGGCTGATGAAGTCGAACACCTGCCCGTCCTGCAGGGCGTAGTCCGCGATTTGCGACACCGTTTCCTGATCGTCAAAATAAACCGCCAGAATGCGCTGGCTGACCAGACGCGGCTTCAGAAACTGCGCGCCGCGCGTGCGGGTCTGTGAAATATAGTAATAAACATCGTTGCCAGCATAATTGTTGACCGTTGTTGGCGTGCCGAGTGCCAGTTCCACCTGTGCGCGGCTGGAGCCGACTGGCGCTAGCGCCAAGGTCTGTTCATCCACCACATAGCCTTGTACGTATGTTTCTTGCGGTGCCAAATCCAGTGCTTGGGTGCCAGTGCACGCTGCAAGCGCGACACTACAACCCAGCGCCGCCAGCAAATTGCGCGCATGATTTGCGCTGATGTGCTTGAAACTCATGACCGTCAATGTCATCTCCGTCACTTGAAGCCCTCAACAGGGTACATATTAATCCGGTATCCCACATGGAACGCTGTTGCAAGCATGTCGCAGTTGGGCTGCCCAGAACAGGCCTATGATCTATGATTATGTCGCTGTTTGGACGCAAACCAAAAAACGCCAATGCTGCAATCGTTGATTCTCTCTACGCCGCTCTCATCAATGCTGGCAGGTTGCCGGTGATCTATGCCGATTTCGGTGTGCCGGACACACCGCTTGGTCGCTTTGAGAGCTTAAGCGCGCATATGATCGTGTTTTTGCACAGAACCCGCGCCACAGAGCCAGCGCTGGAGGCATTGGCGCAAGACATTCTGGATGAGTTTTTCAAAGATGTGGATCATTCGATCCGCGAATTGGGCATCGGCGATTCATCTGTGCCCAAACGCATGAAAAAGCTCGGCAAGATGTTTTACGGGCGGATGGGCTCCTATTGGGAGGCAATCGACAACAATGACACTGCCGCCTTAGGGCAGGCATTGGCCCGCAATATTGCCCCTGAGGCGGCAGAAAGCCTCAACGCCGAAGCATTTGGCACCCACTTGATGGGCTGGCGGCAGGCTTTGGCGCAGGTTGATAATGCAACACTCTTGTCAGGCCGCATGATAGATGGACAATCATAGCCATGGGCACCAAACAGCAGCCTGAAACAACCAACCCGATCAGTCATCCGGTCAATGTTTTGACCCTGCCGACGCGTGGACTGGATATCGAATTGAAGCCCGAAGCCGATGCACTGGCGCGCCTGGCACAGATAAACGGGCTGGTGCGGATTGACGATTTTGCCGCCACCATTTCCCTCAAGCGTTGGCACAAGGACGGGATCCGCGCCACTGGCGACATACAGGCTGCAGTCGTGCAGATGTGTGGCGTCACGCTTGTCGAGGTATCGCAATATTTGGAAACGGAGATCGAGGCTATATTTCTGCCTGATACCTCAAAGCTGGCCCGCCGCATTCAAGATGGGCAAGCTGATGAGATTCTCATCGACCCTGAAGGCGACGATGCGCCGGATCTTTTTGAACTGCCTTGGCTCGATGTTGGCGATATTGTGCAAGAGTTTTTTGCGCTGGCGATTGATCCGT
>JBAUIL010000334.1:0-5108 GCA_049682915.1 Ahrensia sp.
ACACCGTGATCGCAGTCCCCATCGACATGGCAAACACGGAAGCCACACCGGCGGCGAAAAGCCCGTTGAAAAACGCAAAGCTCAGCACCACGATAGCGCCCGTGCAAGGCCGCAGCCCAACGGAAAATACCGCACCCAAACCGGAGCGGAAACCATCCACACTTTGCGCGATGGTCGGCGACGGCATATGCGCATGACCACAAGATGAGCAAACGCCATCCGCATCATGATCATGATCATGGTGGTGATGATGGTCGTGTCCATGGTCATGCGCATAATGGTGATGCGTGACCGCTGGCTTGGCTTGCGCACGAAGCGAGGCGAGCTTGCGCCACAACAGCCAGCCACCGAAAGCGACCACCAGCACATAGGACGACATTTCCAGAAAACGCCCCGCATCGGTCATCGAGACCGACGTGCCACGCAAAAATAAAAACACCGCGCCGACCAAAACCAAGGCGGAAAGCGCCTGAATGATGGAAGACGCCAGTGACAACATCACGCCGCGGCGCAAGGCTGTTTCATTGGCAAGCATGTAAGACGAGATAACCACCTTGCCGTGGCCCGGCCCGGCGGCGTGCAGAACACCGTATAAAAAGGACAGGCCGATCAAAGTCCACGCTGCGGCATCATTGTCACGCATGGAGCGCAAGGCATCGGTCATGGAGCGGTAGAACTCGCGCTGCTGCGCCGCAATCCATTGCAGGTAACTGCTGTCACCAATGGATGTAATCGGCTGCTCAGCGGCACCCACACCCAGCGATGATTGTGCGTGGACGACACCAGCTGTCACCAGCAAAACGAGGCCAGCGCCAACTAGCTTGCGCATGCGATTTCCATCCGTGTGGCGAATATCTTACTGTAGTCATTGTTAGCCGGATCGTTGAAAAAATCTTCAGTCAAGGTGCTCTGGTTTTGCTCAAGGGCGGTATCGACATCCGGAACGACCATTTCAAAGCCGCAGCCGTTCGGCGCATCTTTCAGCGCCATCGCATCATCGTCGTAAAACTCAATCGAGGTGTAGAAGGTCGGGTCATAAACACTGATGGACGGTTTATCCGCCAGTTGCACATCACCGTCTGGAACGGCAGTGAAAAACAAAATCATCTGCCCGTCTTCAAACAACGCGCGCATGTCATCAACCGGCTTAAAGGTGAAGTCCTTGCCGGCGCTGGTCAGCGTTAGAAAATAATTGAAGTCTGATATGCTGTCGGTGATGACAGCGGTCAACTTGTCTGTTTCAGCGTCGTCCAACTCGCCATTGGCGTCAGCATCAAACTCCAAAATGACAGTGGTCGTAAACAGGTCGTCAAAACGCCAAACATGTTGAAGCCGCTCTATCGTGCCGTTGCCATTGCTCACCACTTCCAGCCGCGCTTCCGCAAACACATGCGGGTGCGACGAAACAGGCACGGTACTGGCAGCAAGAACGGCCAAAGCCAGTGCAGGAAGTGCTTTGTTTTTGATCATGAGTCTGCCTTGCGAAAGTTAGCCTGCATTGCCGCCCTGCTGCGGCGAAATTTAGGCAGTGGTTTCGCCATATTTCTTAAACCAATCCGCCAGGTGATCAACCAACGCACGCACCTTTCCCGGTAGATAGCGTCGGTGTGGATAGACCGCGAAAATGCCCATATCCTGCCCGATCCTGCCGGGCATCACATCGACCATGCGGCCTTGAGCCAAATCATCGGCGATGATGAAGTCCGGCGCGACCGCATAGCCAAGGTTTTCCAACACCGCCATGCGCGTTGCCAAAGGGCTGTTGACGCTGATCGGGCCGCTAACATGCACCACGTCACTGCTGCCATCCTCATTGGTGATGGTCAGCGCATTTTTACGCCGTGCATTGGTGTCAATAATAAACGGCAACTTGGCGAGGTCTTCGGCCTTTTGCGGCATGCCAAATTTTTCAACCGTTGCAGGCGTGGCGCACATGACCAGTCTGAAGGGTGCAAGACGCTTCGCGATAAGACTTGAATCATCAAGGTTTGAAATGCGGATGGCAACATCAAAGCCCTCCTCGACCATGTCCACAAACCGGTCGTCCAGCTCGATATCCAGCTTCACTTCCGGGTTCGCCTTGGCAAAATCAATCAAGGAGCGTCCGACCGCCACATCCGCCAAAGTGCGCGGCGCTGAAATGCGTATCGAGCCTTTCACATCGGTGCGCGTGTCGCGGATTATGTCGTGCAGACTGTCGAAATCGGCAATCAGCTCCATCGCGCGTTTATAGTAGATATGCCCTGCACTGGTCAGCGAAAATTGCCGCGTTGTACGGTTGAGAAGCAACACGCCCAACTCGTCTTCCAACTCACGCACATATTTGGACAGCAAAGCCTTGGACCGGCCCAGCGCACGCCCGGCAGCTGAGAATCCCTCATTATCGACCACGGCAACAAAAGCCCGCATGCGCGTCAGCGTGTCCATTGTTTCATCCTTTTTCAGGTGGCCTGCGCGCACAAAAATTCGGCTGCTGCCAGTCCACTGTCAAAGGCCGCTTCTGCGCGGCCACCGAGCAATCCATCACCGGCGACTATTATATGGTGATTGCACCCCGATAAAAAAGGTGTGCCAACGCTTTGGGTTACCGCCGCATAGCGCCACCGGTGCGCCGCTGCACTGACACAAGCAATATCGGTTTTGAAATAGTCACAGAAAAAGCCCGCCATCTCCGCGGCGATATCGTCCTTGTCGCGTTCAAGGTGCTCGGCACTCCACGCCATGCCCGCCTGCATGGTGAAGCAATCATAGCCATCTGCACCGCGCTTGGCGCTTTCGCGCGTCAGCCAACCAAGCGGTTTTTCATGGTCACCGCGCAGCACATCCGGTGCTGATTGTACGGTCCGTTCAAACGCCAGCATCGCCGTCCAGCACGGCGCGTAGACGACCGTGTCCAAAGCATCAAAGCAATGATCGAGAGCACCGACAAGCGCTTTCGCCTGCGGCGTGGGACAGCACACAAGAAGCCTGTCAAACGCAAATGTTTCGCCCTCCTGGGTGCTCACCGAAACCCCGTTTTCGCCCAATTGCACCGCATTGGCGGTTTGCCTGTTTCGCACATCAATGCCCGCCAAAAGCGGCTTCACCAAACCGCTCATGCCCGGCATGCCGCGATACCAAGGTTGCGGTCGGTCCTGGCCCTGTGGCGACCAGCGCGCTGCGGCGCCAGCCTTTTCCATTTCGCTCAAAAAAGCCTCAAACGCCTCGCCCTTGGCCGAAAGATATTGCGCGCCATGGTCAAACAGTCCGACATCGCTGCGCCGCGTCGACAGGCGTCCGCCGGTGCCGCCAGACTTTTCCAAGACGCATACCGCATGGCCAGCATCGCTTAGATGCCGTGCCGCCGTTGCGCCGGCCAACCCGGCGCCGATGATTCCAATATTCAAAGTGTGTAGCCATCCTGCTGCGTGACATTCATTTCCCCTACTCTACCTAGTGCTGCGCACGCCTCAGGAAAGAGTGACCGACAGATGACAACCGACATGCTGCTCAACACGGTAGGCTTCACACCCACCCGCAAGGCAGGCCATGAAAGACTGGCCAATTTTGTGCCCAATGCCGGTGCGCGCTATCGCAATGAGCGCAATTTCGACTACGGGCCAAACGACCGTGCCAATGTTTCGGCCCTGTCGCCCTGGGTGCGTCACCGGTTAATCACTGAGCAGGAAATTGCGGAGACTGTTCTTGCCCATTATGCGTTGGGTTCTGTCGAAAAATTCATTCAGGAAGTACTCTGGCGCACCTATTGGAAGGGCTGGCTTGAACTGCGCCCGTCCGTGTTTACCGCCTACGAGACCGGCCGCAATGATGCGCTTGATGCGATGGCGGCAAACCGTGGCCTTCAAAACGCCTATGACGAGGCAGTCAGTGGGCGCACGGGCATTGATTGTTTTGATGCTTGGGCAACTGAACTGGTTGAGACCGGCTATCTGCACAACCACGCCCGCATGTGGTTTGCCTCCATCTGGATCTTCACGCTGCGGCTTGATTGGCATTTAGGCGCAGATTTTTTCCTGCGCCATTTGATGGACGGCGACGCGGCATCCAACACGCTGTCTTGGCGCTGGGTTGCGGGCCTGCAAACACGCGGCAAGCATTATGTCGCGCGCGCCTCCAACATTGAAAAATTCACCAATGGCCGCTTTTCACCCAAAGGCCTCAACGAAAACGCAAGCCCGCTGGACGATGAAGGCTATGGCCCGCCAGCCACGCTTGCGCCCGCTGACAGGCTGGACGCAACCAAGCCGACATTTGTGATCATCACCGATGATGACTGCGCGCTTGAACAGCGCCTCCCAAAAACACTGCAGGTGGCCGGTGCGACGACACTGTCATCAGCGGCAGCAACCTCACCCCTACCAATGGGCGAACGCGCCAGCGCTTTCAAACAAGGTGCGCTTAATGATGCGGCAACGCGCTTTGGCAAAGCCTACACTTGTTGTGTTGATCCGCTCGATCCGACATCACTGGCGGACGCTGTGGCTCAGTCGGGTGCACAGCAAGTCCTCATCCCCTGGCCAACAGCCGGAATAAGCAGAATCCATTGCGCACCAATCATCGCGCAACTGCGCCGCAAGCGCCACAGCGTGGTTGAGTGGCGCGACCCTTGGGACGACCGTGCCTGGCCCTACGCCACCAAGGGTTTCTTCCCGTTCAAGGAAAAAATACCGCGCCTGCTGGTCGATGCGGGGTTGGACCTGGCAGCCAAGCAGCGCGCGCGCAGCTAAAGCATTTCCGGTTTCGATTGAATCAGCAATCGCTGCCTTTCGCTGCGCTCAAACGCGTTTGCTGATACTCTAGGTGATCCTCCCTTAATCGGAATTGCTCTAAGCAAAGCTCTTGGCAAGTTCGCCATGGGCATGGCGCAACGCAGCCAGATCAACGCCCACGGGCAGCCCGTCAACCACGGTCCATCGCCCGCCGATCATCACCCTGTCAGCGGGGTGCGCACCGCACAACACCAAGGCCGCCAGCGGATCATGCGCGCCAGAAAAGCGCAATTCGTCCAGCGTGAACAAAGCAAGGTCCGCCTGCTTGCCGATGGCAATTTCGCCAATATCATTGCGCCCCAGACACGCCGCAGAACCAGATGTCGCCCAGCGTAGCGC
>JBAUIL010000335.1:0-4153 GCA_049682915.1 Ahrensia sp.
CATCGTCCACGATCGATAGCAATATTGGCCTACCGCATCCAGTGTTTCCCCGGCTTTGATGTCACGCTTGGCAACCGCGCACACTTCCGCGACCGGTACCTTCAGCGGCACCATATCAATTGTTTTATCAAGCATCATGCGCGCGGCCGTGAGCGGCACTTCCAGCGAGGTCAAATGATAGGGACGATGGAACGTGAAATAAGGGCCAGCGCCCATTTTCAAGTCGCTCATGCGCTCGTGAATGCGCGGATGGGACGCTTTGATGACGACGAACACGCCCGGCGACACACCCTTGCCGATAGAATAGTCAACGCAGCCCGACTTTGACAGCACGCCACCATCTTCCACGGGAATCAAGGTAGACGCCAATTGGTCGACAGTCGCCTTTGGGCCGTGCATACCGGGCACATCGGGCACCAATCCCGTTGCGTTAGCGATGGCGCACATTTCGACCATGGTTTTTGACCCATCGACGAATTCGACAAGCATGCGCACATTCATGTTGCGTCGGTCCGCCTCCTCCTGAAAATCGTCAGGTATCGCGTCGAAATCCAGCGGATTGTTCTTGCCTTTACCGGCGCTCACCACGCCGTGGCCCATCGCTGTCACGAACTCGATCAGTTCCATACAGCTTGATGGTTCATCGCCCGCGCCCAGCGAGTACATCACCCCTGCCTTATCCGCCTCGTGCTTGAGGTAGGGGCCGATACAGACATCGCACTCAACATTCATCATGATGAGGTGCTTGCCAAAGCCGATGGTGCGCATGCCGATATCAGCGCCCGCTTCTGGCACGCCGGTCGCATCAATTACAACATCGACCAGATCATGCGACAGAGCTAAGTCGAGATCATCGGTGACGGCGATTTTGCCTGCCTCAATGGCGGCACTTGCCTGGTCATGACTGCTCACATGGGTGGTGTGACCATCTTCGCCATAGGCAATGCGGGCACCTTGGGCGGCTTTACCTGCCGTGCGCTCCATGACAGTGGCAATTTCAACACCATTCATCATCGCCACTTGCGTAAAGATATCGGTTCCCATTTCGCCGGTACCGACAAGACCAATACGGATGGGCTTCCCATCCTTTTGACGCTGCGCCAGCTGCGCGGTCAAACCAATCTGAGCAACATTTGTCTTGAGCATAAATCACTTTCCAGTCCTAGGGTCAGGACCTAAGCTTTGTTGACGATCATCGAAGCGAAAACAAGGTCAACCTTGTGACCGATTGCATTGTTTAGCCGGTGCTGGCAATCACCTTGCGAATATGCCAACTGGTGACTCATTCAATTGATGGTTTGTCATTGTGATTAAACGCCTGTTCGACATTGTTGCATCCGCTGGCGGGCTTGTGCTGCTGTCTCCACTGATCGGATGCATCTGGCTGCTTGTGCTGATGCGCGATGGATCACCGGCGCTGTTTGCCCAGCAACGGGCCGGGCGCAACGGCGTGGCGTTCACCTGCTACAAGTTTCGCACCATGCGCACCGGCGCAGCGCAGGTAGCAACGCATTTGGCTGACGACGCAATGATCAGCCCGCTGGGTAAAACGTTGCGCCGCTTCAAGCTGGATGAGTTGCCGCAACTCTACAATGTTTTGAAAGGCGATATGAGCCTTGTCGGGCCGCGCCCAAGCCTGTTGACACAAACTGAGCTGATTGATGAACGCCGAGTCCGCGGTGTTTTGGCCTTGCGCCCGGGCATCACCGGGTTATCGCAAGTGCGTGGCATTGATATGCGGGACCCGATTGTCTTGGCAGATAGTGACGCGGACTATCTGGAACAGGCGACCCTGACCAACGATTTATCGCTTATCATCAAAACGGTGACAGGTCAGACGCGCCATTGACCGGCAACGCCGCCTCAAACCTTGCACTTTCGGCCTCATTTGCGCGGACGCAATGGGGTTACGTTCAGATTAGCAATCTCGTTATCCGAATCTGTGGGTGCCACTTCAGGCGCCAAGCCTTGCCGCCGCGCCTCGGCATCACGCAGCACTTCAAACAATTTGTCACCACTTTCTGCTCTGTTCGGGCCGACGGTCGTCGCCATCAGCTCATGCAGCCGTAACATGATGTATTCATGCGCACTGGTGAAACGCTTTGCCTTGACGATCTTGGGGTGGCGTGTGCGCGTATTATTGGCCGGATCGTAGAAAAGCTCTTCACGAATTTTCTCACCGGCTTTCGCACCGGTGAAAATGATCTCGATGTCGCCCGATGGATTTAAATCGTCACGCACGGTCAGGCCTGACATGCCAATCATATTGCGCGCCAATTCATAAATTGAAATCGGCTCTCCCATTTCCAGCAAAAACGTCTCGCCACCATCAGCAAGGCCTGCAGCCTGGACGATCAGTTCGACAGCTTCGCTGATCGACATGAAATAACGGGTCATACGCCGGTCGGTGACAGTGACCGGCCCGCCATTGCGGATTTGTTCTTCAAACAAAGGCACAACGGAACCGCGCGAGCCGACGACATTGCCGAAACGCACAGCGAGGAAAACCTGTCCTGACCCGGCAGTGAGCGCATCTTCCGCATATTTGCGGGTAATCAACTCGCTGGCTCGCTTTGTCGCGCCCATCACATTGGTTGGTTTGACGGCCTTGTCACTGGAAATCAGCACAAAGCGTTGCACCTGGCGGCTATAGGAAAGCCGCGCGAGAACCTCAGTGCTGCCGATATTGTTGCGGATCGCTTCCGCAGGATTGCGCTCGACAAGATCGACATGTTTATAGGCTGCGGCATGAAATACAATTTCCGGCTGATGCTTATCAAAGACCGCTTCCATGGCGACTTCGTCTGCTGCGGACGCGAGTACAGCTTCAAAATGGGTCGTATCGTCGAGACTGTTGAGTTTACGCGATACCTCAAACAGAGCAAATTCGTTGTTATCAATCAGCACAATCGAGCGTGGCGCATGGAGCCAAATGAGGTTGACCAGCGCTGAGCCAATCGACCCGCCAGCGCCCGTCACGACCACCCGCTTGCCACGCACCACGGAACCAATCAGATCCAAGTCCGGCGGCACCCGCGACCGGCCAATTAGATCTGCAAGTTCTATTTTTTGAATGTTATCAACGATATAGCGCCCAGAGGCGATATCGGAAATCGACGGCACGATTTGTGTTTTTACGGGCAACTTGGCGAGGCTTGAAACGATTTCCAGTTTACGGGTGCCCGCGACCGACGGCACACACAGGACGATACTTTCGACCCCCAGATTACGCACCAGATCCGGCAGTGATGCCGGCGAATGAACACGGTGGCCTGCAACATCGCGGCCATGCAGGCGCGAGTCGTCGTCAACAAAGCCGACCACGGAAGCATCCGGCGAAGACGCTAAAGCGTGCACCAGCTGCGTTCCCGCTTCGCCTGCGCCGTAGATGATGGTGCGGCTGCCCTTTTTCCTATTCTCATGACGACCGAAGATCGCCCATTTAGCCAGGTAACGTGTTGCTGCGACAGTGGTCATCGCAAGCAGGAAATAGAGCATCGGCACGGAGCGCGGTACACCTGTGCCGCCATATTGACCGGAAAAGAAAACAATGGCCAGCCAGAGCACGGAGGCAAGGCCCGTCGCCTCCAAAATGTTTAGCAGCACCCGCTCCGGCAAGTATCGTAGAACCTGACGATAAAGACCAAAACGCACAAAAATGGGAATTGCGCAAAGTGGCGCGATGGCGATCATCAAAATCTGCGAAGGGTTGACGTTATATCCAAAACCCAGCCGCAATTGGAAGGCAAGCCATGCAGCCAATACAAGCAGGCAATAGTCCAGCAAAATCTGGAGCGTGCGCTTGGACGCATGCGACAGGCGCGACAGCATTTGCAGAAGTAAGTTGATAGCGTTATTGATCAAGACGCTTCCCCGGCCGCAGATGCGAAATAACATTTTCGTGTGTGTGCGACCTTAGCGCCTTTTTTCACGATATGCCATCAATCTTGTGATCATTGGGAAACAAGCTGTGAGTTGGGTCGCGACGCCACGATGTTCATTTCTGCGGGCCAACGCCAGACACCTAAAACCAGACAAAGAAAAACCCGGCAGTTGCCTGCCGGGTTTTTCCATTCTCATCTAATCAGCAGATTAGAAAGAACGTGTGAAGCGGATACGGCCAGTTGTTACGCCGTCGCCGTTAACTTCCAGA
>JBAUIL010000336.1:0-4885 GCA_049682915.1 Ahrensia sp.
GGCTCGGGCAAGTCGGTGTCGGCCAACTCGGTCCTCAAGCTGCTGCCTTATCCCGCAGCAAGCCATCCCTCCGGCGAGATCATGTTTGACGGGTGTGATCTGTTAAGCGCGTCCGATGGTGAGTTGCGCGCGGTGCGCGGCAACGACATATCGATGATCTTCCAAGAGCCGATGACATCGCTCAATCCGCTGCACACGATTGAAAAGCAGATTGCCGAGGTGCTGCGCCTGCACCGCACTGTGCCCGAGGCAGCAATGCAAGACCGGGTGATCGACCTGCTCAATCAGGTGGGCATTCGTGAGCCTGAAAAGCGGCTTGCGTCTTACCCGCACCAGATGTCGGGCGGACAACGCCAGCGGGTGATGATCGCCATGGCGTTGGCCAACACACCCAAGCTACTGATCGCCGATGAGCCGACCACCGCGCTGGACGTAACCGTGCAGGCGCAAATCCTCGCACTGCTCGACGATCTCAAGCGCAAGCAAAACATGTCGATGCTGTTCATCACCCATGATCTGGGCATCGTGCGCAAAATCGCCGACCGCGTTTGCGTGATGACAAAAGGTGAAATCGTCGAGACCGGACCGACCAAACAGATCTTCGACAACCCGCAACACGCCTATACCAAACACCTGCTGGCCGCTGAACCGAAGGGCACACCCGCTGCGCTCGACCTGAGTGCGGAAAGCGTCATGCAGGGCAATCAGGTCAAAGTGTGGTTTCCGGTGAAAAAAGGCTTCATGCGCAAGACGGTTGATCACGTCAAAGCGGTTGACGGTATTGATGTGACAGTCCGTGCCGGCCAGACGCTGGGCGTTGTCGGTGAAAGCGGGTCGGGCAAGACAACGCTCGGCCTCGCGCTGACGCGGTTGATCTCGTCGCAGGGCAAAATCAGTTTCAAAGGCGATGATATCGCCTCGCGCAGTTTCAAGGAAATGCGCCCGCTGCGCCATGCCTTGCAGGTGGTGTTTCAGGATCCGTTCGGCTCTCTCAGTCCGCGCATGTCGATTGCCGAAATCATCGCCGAAGGTCTCGCCATCCATGAGCCGAACCTCAACGCTGACCAGCGCGACGCCCGCGTGGTAGAAGCGCTGCGCGAGGTCAACCTCGACCCCGACACACGCTTCCGCTATCCCCACGAGTTCTCCGGCGGCCAGCGACAGCGCGTGGCGATAGCGCGTGCGATGGTGCTCAAGCCGCGCTTTGTGATGCTGGACGAGCCAACCTCGGCGCTCGATATGAGCGTGCAGGCGCAGGTCGTCGATCTGCTGCGTGATCTGCAGAAAAAGCACGCGCTCGCCTATCTGTTTATCAGCCACGACTTGAAAGTGGTGCGCGCCCTCGCCAACGAGGTGATTGTGATGCGCAACGGCAAGGTGGTGGAATATGGCCCGGCAGAACAAATTTTTGACAACCCGCAAACCGACTACACCAAAGCGCTGATCGCCGCTGCGTTTGACATTGAAGCGGCAAACCATGAGGTGGTGGCCGATTGACGATCCTGCTCGCAGTCACAGGGTTTGATCCGGTGGTCTGGCATGATGCGCTGAGCGCCATCGCGCCGGACCGGCCTGTCGTGGTGGACGGGCAAGACTTTGATCCATCGGCCATCGAGTACGCGATCGTCTGGAAACAGCGCCCCGGTGTGCTCAAGGGGCTACCGAATTTGAAGGCGGTGTTTTCAATCGGTGCAGGCGTTGACCACATTTTCCGCGATGGCACTTTGCCCGATGTGCCGATTGCGCGCGCGGTGGCACCGGATCTCACAAACCGGATGAGCGAATATGTGCTGTGGCAGGTGCTCGATCATCATCGGTTGGGCAGCCTCTATCGCCGCCAACAGGCAGCGCGCCTGTGGAGCGAGAACACCCGTCAACGCAGCGCCGCCGATGTGACCGTTGGCATTATGGGCTTGGGTGTGCTGGGCATGGATGCCGCCCGCAAGCTGCAATTGCTGGGCTTTAACGTGCGCGGATGGGGCCGTACGCCGAAAGCCGTCGACGGCTTTGATTACCACCATGGCGATAATGGCCTCGACGCGTTTTTGACGGGCTGCGATATGGTCGTTTGCCTGCTACCGCTGACGCCGCAGACGCGCGGCATGTTGTCGGCCAGCCTGTTTGAGCGCATGGATGACGCAACCGTGCTGATCAATGCCGGGCGAGGCGGCTTGCAGGTGGAGAACGATATTGTAGCCGCACTGGCAAGCGGCAAGCTGGCCGCGGCCTCGCTGGATGTGTTTGAAACGGAGCCCTTGCCTGCAGACAGTCCTTTATGGGCGCATCCCAAAGTCACAATTACGCCGCATGCGGCGGCGTCTTCCATGCCGCAGGCTTTGATCCCGCCGATCATCGCGCAGATGCAGGCGCTGGAACGCGGCGAGCCCTTGGTCAATCTGGTGGACCGCGAGGCAGGCTATTGAGCCGCCGCCCGGTTTCGCTGTCGCTGCTTGTGCTCACGGGCTACACGGCGGCAGGCTTTGTGCAATTGCCGTTTTTGAACATGGCTGTGATGGGCCAATTGCTAGCTGATGCCAACGCCGATGCCTATGCGCGCACCTCCATCATTGCGCTGGGCATCTTGCCGTGGTTGTCGATCTGCATTTTACTGGAAATGCTGGGCACGCTGATCGCGCCGGTGCGGCGTTGGCGTGTGTTCAAGGGGGGCCACGTCAATCCGTTTCATCCGGTTGTTGTACTGGGCGCTTTGGTGATTGCCGGGCTGCAAGCCTATGGCGTGGCGGTTGGCTTGCAGGCTGCCGGTCTGGTGCGCCCAACGGTCGATACGCTTGCCACGCTGGCGATAATTGCCAGTCTGATCGGCGGCGTCGCACTGGCGGTCTTGGCTGCAAGTGTGGTGGAGCGCTATGGCTGGGGCTATGGCTTCTGGACCTTGGTTGCCGTCAGCTTTTTGTCGGTCATCAAAGGCGCATTCGGCTCTGTTTCACAACTGGTCGTCCGCGGCATCATTTCAGACGCGATGTTGATGGTGGAAGTTCTAGTCGTCGCTGTTGCGGTCTGCGGCGTGGTCTGGCTCACGCGCTTGCTTGCGGATAAAGCAGAGCCGCAGGCCAATCCGACTATTGGCATTGTCGTCTGGCCCACGCTGGCCGGTCTGCACGTCGCAGGCATGTTGGTCGGCGGCCTGTTGGTGCTGTTTCCAAACCTAGAGTTTTCCACCGCGCAATCGGGTATCCGCATTATCTCTGTGCTTCTTGCCGTAGCGAGCGTCGTGCTGCTGGTGATATTTGTAAGCTTGTCACTGAAGCGCGCCGGTCAGCACCGGGCGATCATTGCCGCCAATACGGTGCTGGTTGGCCTGTTTCTAGTGCCATACCTGTTTGAGCTGACAGGCGTACAAAGCAATCTGGTGTGGATGCTCCTGTCACCGCTGGGTCAGTTTACGGCAACGATCGCGCTGATGACGGTGCTTGCGTCGCGCTTGCTTTATTGGTGGTCGTCATCGCCGTCCACAACGCGCAACCGCAACTGACCGGTAGCGCTTTCAGCCACTGGCGGTTGTTTGACGGCTGGCTTTTTGCTGGCGGCGGCCTCATCAACCGGCGTGAAATCCAGCGCTTCGATCTTGCGGCCCCGCTTGGTCACCTTGTCGGTCGATGTTAGAATTGTTTCCACATCCTTGGTCGCTTGGCCGAAATGGGTTTGCAGCTTGCGCACACGCTCATCCAGCCGCAACACATCTTCCATCAGGCGGGTGACTTCCAGTTGAATGAGGTGGGCCTGCTCGCGCATCCGTACATCTTTCAACAACGCTTGGATCACCTGCACCGACAGCATCAACAGCGATGGCGACACGATGACGACCCGCGCTTTGTGCGCCTTGTCGATGATCGCACCATGGTGCTCATGAATATCGGCAAAGATCGATTCCGACGGCACAAACAAAAACGCCGTTTCCTGCGTTTCGCCTTTCAGCAGATATTTGTCTGAGATTGCTTTGATGTGCACATCCATATCCGTGCGGAAGCGCCGTGTGGCTTCCTGCAGGGCCTGGCTGCCGTCTGCTTCGCGCATCGCGTTCCAGCCCTCCAGCGGAAACTTCGCGTCGATCACCAAGCCGGGCGCATCATTGGGCATGGCGACTACGCAGTCAGGCCGCATGCCATTGCTCAAGGTCGGCTGAAAATCATATGCGCCGTGCGGCAGACCGTCAGCGATGATCGCCTCCATGCGCGATTGGCCGAACGCGCCGCGTGTCTGCTTGTTGGAAAGAATGGACTGCAACTGGACGACATCGGAGGCGAGGTTCTGAATGTTGGTTTGCGCCGTATCGATCACCGCCAGCCGCTCCTGCAGTTTCGACAGGTTCTCGTGGGTGGCCTTTTGCTGCTCGGTCATCGATTGGCCGATTCGTGACGACATGGCGTCAAGGCGCTGTTGCAGCGTCTCGGTCATTTCGTTTTGGCGGCTGCCAAACACGTCGGCAATCG
Source organism: Ahrensia sp. (assembly GCA_049682915.1). Lineage (GTDB taxonomy): Bacteria > Pseudomonadota > Alphaproteobacteria > Rhizobiales > Rhizobiaceae > JBCDLI01. The sequence continues at coordinate 4,452 of JBAUIL010000336.1, forward strand.
TGCCCAAACGGCCTTGCATTTCCGCCTGTGCCGCCACGATGGCGCTGACTTGCGCATTCATCTGCTCTTGGGCCTGGTTGGCGCGTTGGCGCTCCAGCTCCAACTGGTGTCGCCGCGCCAAACCGCTGCGCCATGCCGTGATGATGAACACCACAAGCAGCGCCACCAGTAAAAACACACAGCCAATCGCCAGATCACCCCACGTATACACACGGGTGCCGAAGGTCAGCGCTGGCTCATTGATGGGTAAAATCAGGTTCATCGCCAAACACTATGCGATTCGACCCCCAATGTCGCACCCGCCACTCTGTCGCATTCGCCATCGGATTGACCTTTTAACGCACAAATCATAAGTGAGCGCATGGCCTTAAAATCACTTGTTTTGCTACCTGACCCGATCCTGCGTGAAGTCTCCAAACCGCTTGAGCGCGTCG
>JBAUIL010000337.1:0-11774 GCA_049682915.1 Ahrensia sp.
CTATAAGGGTTTGGTTGCTGGCGCATCTATTTTTCTGCTGGCTGCAGCGGTGACGACACTGACATTGCCGGTGGCTGTGCGGCGCGTGATCGATTTCGGCTTCAGCGGCGAAGATGCGCAATTGGTCAACAATTATTTTGCCGTGCTGTTGTTTGTTGCAGGACTGTTGGCGTTTGCCAGCGCCTTGCGTTATTTCTTCGTCATTACACTCGGTGAGCGCATCGTCTCCGATTTGCGCCGCGATGTGTTTGCCCATGTCATGACCCTGTCCGCGTCGTTTTACGACAGCGCACAATCCGGTGAGATCGTGTCGCGGCTGACCGCCGATACCACGCAGGTCAAGTCTGCCGTGGGCGCCACCGCATCGCTCGCTTTACGCAACACAATTTTGGGCATCGGCGCTTTGACGATGATGGTTTTCACCAGCCCATGGCTGGCGGCGATTGTGATCGCGGCTATTCCGGCCATCGTGCTGCCAATCGTCTGGTTCGGACGCCGTGTGCGCAAGCGGTCACGCGATGCACAAGATACATTGGCAGACGCCACCGCCTACGCCACCGAAGCCATCGGCGCAGTACGCAGCTTTCAAGCTTTTACCAATGAGGCCGTCGCGGCGGACAGGTTTGGCAGCGCCGTTGAACGCGCCTTTGGCGCAGCGCGCGCTTCCATCGGCGCACGCTCTGTTCTGACAGGTTTTGGCATCTTCCTGGTCTTCTCCAGCATCGTTGCCGTGTTGTGGATTGGCGCGCGCTCCGTCATGGAAGGCACCATGTCGCCCGGCACACTGAGCCAATTCCTGCTCTATGCGGTGTTTGCCGCCGGTGCCTTAGCCGCGCTGTCAGAAACATGGGGTGAATTGCAACAAGCCGCCGGTGCCGCCGAGCGGCTGGCTGAACTGTTGATCGAAGAGCCAGAAATCCGCTCACCGGCTAACCCGGTCGCGTTACCAGCCACGCCCTTGGGCACGGTCGCCTTTTCAAACGTATCGTTCGCCTATCCCACGCGCCGCGATGCACCGGCCTTGACCGACCTTGATTTTACCGTCAGCGGCGGCGAGACAATCGCCGTCGTCGGCCCATCCGGTGCGGGTAAAAGCACCCTGTTCGGTTTGCTGTTGCGCCAATATGATCCGCAATCAGGCAGCGTCAGCATTGATGGCGTCGATGTCGCGCAAGCGGATTTGCGCGCCGTCCGGGACCGCATCGCCATTGTGCCCCAAGACGTTACTATTCTGTCAGGCACAGCGGCAGAAAACATCGCCTTCGGCAGTGCCGTGACAGACCGCAAGGCCATAATCGAGGCCGCTAAAGCGGCCCAAGCGCACGAATTTATCGCAGCCCTGCCCGATGGCTACGACACCCAGGTTGGCGAGCGTGGCATTACCTTGTCCGGTGGCCAGCGCCAGCGCGTGGCTATCGCACGGGCCATTTTGCGCGACGCGCCAATCCTGCTGCTTGATGAGGCCACCTCAGCGCTTGATGCAGAGAGTGAAGTACTGGTGCAAAAAGGACTGGAGCGCCTGATGCAAGGACGCACCACGCTGGTTATCGCGCACCGCCTTGCCACCATATTGAAGGCGGACCGCATTCTGGTGATGGAAAATGGCACCATTGTTGAGCAAGGTACGCACAAGAGCCTCGCCAACAAAAAAGACGGCGTTTACGCCCATCTTGCCAAACTGCAATTTAATGCAGGCCGTGATGCGATGTCTGAAGCGGCGGAATAATCACCGCTCCGTCAGTTTCAATTCAATACGCCGGTTGCGGGCGCGGGCGTCATCGCTGTCGGCCGGGTCCAACGGTTGAAACTCGCCAAAGCCTGCCGCAACCAGCCGGTTGGGCGGCACGCCCTGATCGATCAGAAACTTGACCACCGATGTCGCCCGTGCGCTTGACAATTCCCAGTTGTCGCGAATGCGCCCGGTGCCCGACAGCGGAATATCATCGGTGTGGCCATCCACCCGCAGCACCCAGCTGATCTCTTCGGGAATTTCGCGCTCCAACTGAATAATCGCCTCGGCCAGCTTTGCCATCTCTGTGCGGCCCGCCTCGTTGATCTCGCCAGAACCGGAACCAAACAGCACTTCAGACTGAAAGACGAAGCGGTCGCCAACAATGCGGACATTTTCGCGGTCTGACAGAATATCGCGCAAGCGCCCAAAAAAGTCGGAGCGGAAACGGTTGAGTTCCTGCACGCGCTGCGCCAGCGCTACATTGAGCCGTTTGCCCAAATCCGCAATCTGCGCATTGGCTGCCACATCGCGCTCTTCTGAAACCTCAAGCGCCCCTTCAAGCGCGGCAATCTGGCTGCGTAGGGCCGCGATCTGCTGGTTGAGCAGTTCCACCTGGCTGCGCGCACGCTGGCTGAGCGACCGCTCATCATCCAGTTCATCCGTCAAAGCGCCGATTTGCTGCTCGGCCGCTTCACCCGCGCCAGACCCCGCATCCAACAATTGCTGCAAGCGAGACCTATCCGATTGGGCGGATGACAGGGACGCCTGCAAACTCAACAATTGATCTTCAACATCCTGGCGCGACGATTGTTCAAGCGCCAACAACTCGGTCAATTCGTTGATCTGCGAGTTAAGCCGGTTGAGCACCGCGTCTTTGCCGGAGATTTCCTGGCTGAGAAGAAACTGCGCCAGCACAAAAACCGACAGCAAAAACATAATCGCCAGAAGCAGCGTCGACAGGGCGTCGACAAACCCGGGCCAATAATCAATGCGCCGGTCACTGCGCCGGTTGCGGGCCAATGCCATGGATTAGCGCTCTTTGCTGTTGACCATGGCACGCGCCAGATCGGCCAAGGTTTGCCGCATCGCCTTTTGCTCTTCAGCCTGTGCGTCTGCCCAGTCGCGCATCATCTGCTGCTCATTGCGCATGGATTTCACCAAGCCCTGAATGCCTTCAGCCAAATTGGCGAGCGCCGCCTGCGTTTTGGCGCCACCGCCACCAGCCTGCATGTTTTTCAACTGCGCGAGCACAACCTGCAAATCATCCGACGAACCGCCGCCGCGTGCGATCCGCAAATCGCTATCCGGGTCAGTCACCGTGGCAAGCCAGTTTTCAAGTTCAGTGTAAAACCGGTTTTGCGCACGGCCTGCCTGAAGGTCCAAAAAGCCGAGCACCAACGAGCCGGACAAACCAAACAGTGACGATGAAAACGCCGTGCCCATGCCTTCCAAAGGCTCACTCAAGCCTGCCTTCAGCGAATCCAGAATATCATTGGTTGTGCCCGATCCCGGGTCCAGCGACTGAATGGTCGCACCAATGGAGCCGATGGTTTGCAGCAAGCCCCAAAATGTGCCGAGCAGGCCGAGAAAAACCAACAGGCCGATCAGATAGCGCGAGATATCGCGCGACTCATCAAGCCGCGTCGCGATGGAATCGAGAATGGTGCGTTGCGAATTGGTGCTCAACGCACCCGATTGTTGGCGCAGCAACATGGCGCGCATCGGTGCCAGCAGAACAGGATCGCGCTGCGCGATGCCCTCAGATTGGCCCGATTTGAAGGAGTTGACCCAGCGCACTTCCCGAAACAGGCTGATGACTTGCACAAACACCAGCACCGCGCCGACCACCAGCACACCCAATATCAGCCCGTTGAGGCCCGGATTGGTGAAAAAGGCTGTCGAAATTTGACGGTAGAGTATGGCTGCCAAAAAGCCGACGATCGCCAAAAAGATGACCATCGAAATCAGGAAGACTTGCGGGTTGGACAACCGGTTGAGGTCACGCATCGCCATGCGGCCATTGCCGCCGCTCGGCGCGCGCACTGTGCTGTCTGCCGACATGTTTCTCTCCCCGTGGTTCTCTTGGCAACCTTGCGAAGAAACTGTGGCTTTATTCCAGCATCGTCAAGCCGACTTCAACGGACGATTGACCACTGTGCGCAACTGATCGGCGATCTTTTCATTGCCCGCTACCAGATTACCGCTTTCCAGCATGGTGTCGCCACCATTGCGGTCTGTGACAAAGCCGCCGGCTTCGCGCACCATGATAATGCCAGCCGCAATGTCCCACGCCTGCAGGCCATTTTCCCAATAGCCGTCAAAACGGCCCGCGGCGACATAGGCCAAATCCAGCGCAGCCGAGCCTGAACGGCGGATGCCGACACATTCATTCATCACATGGCGCAGTTCGATCAGATATTTGCCATGGTCACCACGGCCCAGATGCGGCACACCCGACACGATGACGCAATCTGACAACATACGGCGTCCCGCTACGCGCAAGCGCCGGTCGTTGAGAAATGCCCCGGCACCGCGTTCAGCGGTAAACAGCTCGTCGGTCGCAGGATTGTAAATCACACCCGCTACAATGCGCCCTTGAGATTCCAACGCCACTGACACGCAAAACGCCGGTATGCCGTGGAGAAAATTCGTCGTGCCATCCAAAGGGTCGATGATCCAGCGGTGTTGTGGATCGGTGCCCTCCACCGTGCCGCCCTCTTCCAGCAGGAAACCGAAACTGGGGCGCGCACGCTGCAATTCCTTGCGCAGCACTTCTTCGGCTTTCAGGTCTGCCTGGCTGACGAAATCGCCCGGGCCTTTGACCGACACCTGCAGGTTTTGCACTTCGCCAAAGTCACGTGCCAAGCCGCGGCCTGCTTTCATGACGGCGGTTACCATCACGTTCATCAGTGCTGAGCGGGCCATGTCATCAATTCCTTATAACGGTGCAAACGGACGTAGGATCAATCGGCGCGTTTGACGTAGGTGATTTCATTGGTGTCAACGATGATGCGTTCACCAGTTGTGATAAACGGCGGCACCATGACGCGCACACCATTATCCATCACCGCAGGCTTATAGGAAGACGCGGCCGTCTGACCTTTAACCACAGCGTCAGCCTCAACCACTTCCAGCACAACCGTGTCCGGCAGGCGAATGCCAATCGGGCGCTCTTCATGCAGTTCCACGGTAACAATCATGCCGTCCTGCAGAAACGCTGACCGGTCACCGACAAATTCTTGCTGCAGTTCAAGCTGCTCGTAGGTTTCATTGTCCATGAAAACCAGCATCTCGCCTTCCGCATACAAGAATTGGAAATCTTTTTGCTCCAGCCGGACCCGCTCAACGGTTTCACTGGCACGGAAACGCTCATTGAGCTTGCGGCCATCAATCAGGTTTTTCAATTCCACCTGCGCAAATGCACCGCCTTTGCCTGGCTTCACATGCGCTGTTTTGACCGCCGCCCACAGGCTGCCATCATGTTCGATCACATTGCCTGGCTTAATTTCATTGCCGTTGATTTTCATCGTTCAAATCCGGTTTCAATCGGCGCGCACGCGCCCGTTCACATTGGCGGTTCAAGACCACACTTGACCGCATCTTGCAAGATGGGCGCACAGGCGCTGTTAGAGTTTATTGGCCGCTTCAATCGCTTTGAGCTGGGTTTCTTCCGACAGGCCTTCCCAGAAATCATCCAACACCCGGTCGCGATAGCCTGCACGGCGGGTCAATACAAACCAGGCACCGGCCAGCACAACATCTGGCTCGACCCCGATACCGCCCCAATAAAGCTTCGCCAGTTCGGCGCGTGCCACCACATTGCCGGTGCGTGCAGCCCGTGCAATCCAGCTGAAGCCCTGCTTCAAATTGCGCTCGACACCAACACCGCTCAGCAACATCTGGCCATATTCCAATTGGGCCGTATCAAAGTTCTGCGCGGCAGCGCCCGACAACCAAAAAGCCGCTGTTTCCAAGTCCTCTGTGACCGGTTCCACCCCGTTGGCGTAATATTGGGCGACCGCATATTGTGCGTCTGGAATGCCTTGCTTGGCCGCATCCATGAAATGAGGAAAGGCCGTTGCGCGCCCGGCATTGCCCAGCCGGTCCGTCAAAATCAGCTGTGCCAGATTGAACGAGGCCAACGCATTACCATTTGCCGCTGCCTTCTCCATGAGAACGCGGCCCTGCGCGCGCTTTTCCTCGCCCCCTTCGGCCAGTAAAATCAGCCCGTAGCGAAATTCCGCTTCCGGCACGCCCTGTTGGGCGGCAAGCTGGTACCACTTCTTGGCTTCGGCCTGGTTTTTGGCAACGCCCAAACCGCGCGAATAAATTTCAGCCAAAAGGGTTTGCGCGGCTTTGTCGCCCGCCTCTGCCCTTGGCAGCGCCAGATTGCGCGCGGTGAGATACAGTCCCCGTTGAAACGCTCCGAAGGCCGCATCGGGTTCCCGCTCGCCAAACCGCGACGGCACCGGTTCACTGCCGATAGGTCTCGTCTCCTCGGTCGCACCGCCATCGCCGATTGATGGCGCCTCCACGGCATCGTCAGCAGCTTGGTCAGTAGCTGCGTCTTCAGCAACCGGCTGCTCACTCTGCGCCGCTTCTTGGGCGAGCAGGGGCAGCGGGACAGAAGTCACCAAGAGCGCGGTGAGCGCGGCGAAAAGGGTCGTCTTAGGCATCGTTGAAGAGGAACGGTTCCAGAAGGGTGTTGGCCCGCGCCACCGCATCGCCAACAGATTTGCCCTCACCGAACACAGCATGGGAAAGCGCCACGAAATCAGCGCCGGTTTCTGCTGCTTGTCCGATTGTCTCAACATCATTGCCACCCATCACAATACACGGAATGGCCACCATCTGCGCCCACCATGTGGCAATTTCGAGGTTCTTGCTGTGTGGTTCCGGCTTGAGATCTTTCTCAAAACGCCCAAAATAAATATAGGCCGGATCTGCCTCGCCGCGCCGAAGTGCATCATGACGCGTATTGACCCCGCCACAGCCAACCATCATTTGATTGCCGAATTTTTCAATCGCTTCCTCCAGCACCGGCTGGCTGCCGGTAATGTGGATACCATCGACACCGGCACGGCCAGCAAGTTGCGTGTCATCGACCGCCATAATGGCCGCTTGGGTGCCGGACGCTTCCGCCATGATGGCCTCTAGCGCTTTTTGGTAGGCCTGTTCGCCAAGCTCAAAGCGCGGCACGATAATCGACGCCACGTCGCCCGCTTGCAGCGCCTGGCGCACCACCTCGATATCGAAGCCCATCATCAGCGACTGCGGCAAGCTCAACACAAGCCTGCATCGTTCTTTGTTTGCGTTCGACGCCATGCTGGAACATCCATCCGATCTAAAATGTCGTTTTGTTTTATCTTTTGCGCACCGTAAACAGAGCCAATGTCGTGTTGATTGGTGCTATCGGCGCTCATACAATGTTTTCATGACAGGTCACGATATATTTGATGCCATCTCGGATGGAAACCGCCGGTATTTACTGGAAGAGTTGCGCCGCGGTCCCAAAACCGTCAACGAGCTGGCCAACGGCCTGCCTGTTTCGCGGCCCGCAGTTTCGCAACATTTGAAGGTTCTTTTGGAAGCCAATCTCGTCACTGTGAAGGCGCAGGGCACGCGCCGGATCTATGACATCGATGAATTGGGCTTTACGCGGCTCAATATCTGGATTGACCAGTTCTGGTCACCCGACGAGCAAGCGCAACGCTGACCCGTCGGGAATTTTGATGGTGGAGAGCGCCCTTAGTGGTGGGTGTTCTGCTCCAGCCGTGCAATCTCTTGTTTGATCTTCAGCTTTTCGCGCTTCAGTCGCGTCAGTGCGGCTTGGTCGGGGGCTGGTCTCATCCCGGTCGAATGAATTTCCTTCTCAAGGTTGAAATGCTTAGCTTTCAAGGCGTCGAGATGGTTTTCAATGCTCATAGATGACCTCCTGATTTGAATGACCGGCAAAATCAGCCGGAAACGAAAGTCTGCCAGAAAGACATTTCCATGTCGAATATCGAGTAGTAGGATTTTCTTTGAATTCAGTTTGTGGTAGAGGCGCGCCTGACTGCCACCCATCTTTTTTCATAAAATGCAGGATAAACGAATGTCCGATCAGGATGATATCGAGCGCCGCTTGGCAGTTGCGCGGCTGACCCTTGAACACAATGATTTCGACGCCGCGATTAACGCGATGATTTCCGTGTCATGCGACCCGTTGCAAATTCAACGCATGAAAAAGAAGAAGCTCGCGATCAAAGACAAGCTGACCAAGCTGAAAAGCGAAATCATTCCTGATATTTCCGCCTGATCCCTTTTCCAGCCGACTGGAACATTTTTAATGACAAGCACCGCTCCTTCCGTCGCCATCATTATGGGCAGCCAATCCGATTGGCCCACCATGGTCAAAGCCGCCGAGATGCTGGACGCTTTGGACATTGGCTATGATGCGCGCATTGTCTCGGCGCACCGCACGCCTGACCGCATGTATGAATTTGCCAAAGGCGCGCGTGACGAAGGCTTCAAGGTCATCATCGCAGGCGCCGGTGGTGCTGCCCATTTGCCCGGCATGGTGGCGTCGCTGACGTCACTGCCCGTGCTGGGCGTGCCCGTCCAATCCAAGGCTCTGTCAGGTCAGGACTCACTTTTATCCATTGTGCAAATGCCCGCTGGCATTCCCGTTGGCACTTTGGCGATTGGTCCGGCCGGTGCGGCCAATGCGGGGCTGATGGCGGCTGCAATTCTGGCCACCCATGATGAGGCACTCGCCAAACGGTTAGATGAATGGCGCGCGACCAACAGCGCAAAAATTGCCGAGCGACCCAGCAATGACAGTTAAACCGCTCGACCAAGGCGCCACCATCGGCATTATCGGCGGTGGCCAGTTGGGCCGCATGCTGGCTGCTGCCGCCGCACGCCTCGGCTTCAAAACGATTGTGCTGGAACCCCAGGCCGATTGTCCTGCCGCGCAATTATGCACCAGACAGATCGTCGCCGCCTATGATGACCCCGATGCGCTGGCCGCTTTGGCGCAGCAATGCGATGTGATCACCTATGAATTTGAAAATGTTGATGTGGCAGCCATTGAACAGCTAGAGGCCGTCGCACGGGTCTATCCGCCATCCAAACCCTTGGCCGTCGCGCAGGACCGCGCTGTCGAAAAGACTTTCCTCGCCGAAGCAGGCCTAACAACCGCGCCCTGGCAAGCCGTCGACACGGCTGCGGATCTCGACAAGGCCTTGGCAGCATTTGGCGGAAAAGCAATTCTGAAAACCCGCCGCATGGGCTATGACGGCAAGGGTCAAGTGCGGTTTTCCGGCGCACAAAGCGATCCAACCAGCGATGAAGCGCTGACACTGGTTGGTCACGCGCCTTGTGTCTTGGAAGGCTTCGTCGACTTCACGGCCGAAATTTCCGTCATCGGCACCCGCGCAATCAACGGCAGCACGACATGTTTTGACCCGGCAGCCAATGTGCACGAAGCGGGCATTCTGTCGACCTCGACCCTGCCGAGCGGGCTTGACCCGGCGATCGAGGCACAAGCCACTGAACTGACAGCCAAGCTGCTCAACGCACTGTCCTATGTCGGAACATTGGGGCTGGAGTTTTTCGTCACCCGCCAAGGCACATTGATTGCCAATGAATTTGCGCCGCGCGTGCACAATTCCGGCCATTGGACCGAGGCCGCCTGCGCTGTCTCGCAATTTGAGCAGCATATACGCGCCATTGCCGGCTGGCCATTGGGCGATGCCAAGCGTCACAGCGACTGCGTGATGCATAATCTTTTGGGCGACGCGATCGATGAATTACCCTATCTCGCACAGCAACCGGATGTGTTTCTGCACAGCTATGGCAAGGCTGAAGCGCGGCCCGGGCGCAAAATGGGCCACTACACCCGCATATCGCCGCGCAAAAGCGCATGATATCGGCACCACACAGTTGACAACCGCCCCCTCGCCCCTTTATCGACGGGCAAGAATTGGCGCGCCGTTTGGGCGCGCTTTTGTTTGACCCCTCGGGCAATAAGAGCAAGACGATGAAAATCAAGAATTCGCTGAAATCGCTGAAAGGCCGTGACCGCAACAACCGTTTGGTGCGTCGCAAGGGCCGCGTTTACATCATCAACAAGCAAAACCCACGCTACAAAGCGCGCCAAGGCTAAGCGCCGGGCTGGTTTTCGTAGAGCAGCGACGGGTTGTCGCGATTCTCACAAAAATTTGCATTTGACGATCGCCATGCGAGGATTAAGTTCATCGCATGCGATTTTTTTGTGTTTTAGCAGTCTTGGCATTTTTCTCATCCTCCGCGCTGGCGCAGGATGGGCCACCGGAATTGATGCCCGACCACACACCACCGCCCGCCAATGAATTGCTGACGCCGGATACGGACGCCATGGCCGCACCAAGCGACGACGTTCCGCTGGAAGCGGCAACGCCGGATGCCGACCCGGTGGACCGTATGTTTGCCGAGTTGAAGAGGGCCGCCAACCCGCGCTATGCCAAAACCATCGCAGACGGCATCTGGGCGCAATGGTTCCGCTCTGGCAGCGCGTCGATTGACTTGATGCTGCACTGGTCCAACGAAGCCATTCAGCGCAACGACTTTAACATCGCACTCGATTATCTCGACCAGATCGTCACCAAGAAACCCGATTTTTCAGAAGGCTGGAACCGGCGCGCCACGCTACATTATATGATGAACAACCACGCCAAATCGATGGCCGACATCAACCGGGTGCTCGAGCTTGAGCCGCGCCACTTCGGCGCCCTGTCCGGCATGGCCCTCATTCTTGAACAGGCCGGACGCAAAGAAGCTGCACGGCAAGCATGGCAACGCACACTCGACGTCTATCCTGCCATGAAAACCGCGCAGGACGCGCTCATTCGTCTGGAAGACGAATTGGCGGGTGAACCAGCCTAAAGACCCTCACACCACCCAATTGCTTTTGCTACCGGCCAGCCCGGCAGTGCATCCAAGCGGAAAAAAATATGAACCTCATCTACGGATTGCTGCTGGCTTTGCTGGCAATTATCGCTGCACTGGCAGCGTTCACACGCATTGGTGCTTTTGTGCTGGAATGGCGTATGCCCGCGACCGGTGATTTCATCACCGTCAATGACACACGCCTGCATTATCATTTCATCCAATCGGGTGAAGACCTGCCGACCGTGGTGTTCATCCACGGGGCAAGCGGCAATCTGCACGATCAAATGAGCATCTATCGCACCAGTTTTGAAGGCCGCGCCAACGTGCTGTTCTTTGACCGGCCGGGCCATGGCTATTCTGCAGCCGGCCCGCGCATCAACCGCACACCACAAGGACAGGCCGCGACGCTGGCCGCGCTGCTGGATGCCTTGCAGGTTTCAAAAGCCACGCTTGTCGGCCACTCGTTCGGCGGCGCGATTGCTTCAAGTTTTGCGATTTTTCATCCAGAAAAATTGACCGGTCTGTTTTTGATATCACCCGTCAGCCACCCCTGGCCGGGCGGCATTCAATGGTATTACTCCTTGGCAGAACGCCCGATCATTGGCCGTCTATTTGCCAACACGCTGGCACTGCCCGCAGGCCTGTCCCGCTTGGGTGGCGGTGTTGCCTGTGTGTTTGCGCCCAACAAACCAACACCCAACTATCTGAGAGATACGCGCGCTTCGCTGGTTTTACGGCCCGGCCATTTCCGCCAAAACGCCATTCAGGTGGCGCAGCTGTTTGACTACACCGTCTCCATTCAGGAGCGCTACACCGAGATCAAAACGCCGACGATCATTCTCACCGGCAACCGGGATACCGTTGTTTTGCCAGACATCCACTCGGTGGGGCTGACACGCGCCATTGACGGTGCGCAACTCTATTGGATCGAAAATCTCGGCCATAAACCAGACCACATTGCCGTTGACTTTGTCATGGCGGCCATTGACCGGTTGATCGGCGCTGACACGCCGGACCTGCGCGCCCAAGCGCAGACGCTTGAAGCGCGCATTGCCAGTGACGGCAACGGTCCGATAGAGCGCTGTCTTGATGGTGGCGTTATCGCCAACGCCATCGCCAAGCAAGACAA
>JBAUIL010000338.1:0-1514 GCA_049682915.1 Ahrensia sp.
GGATAGATGCACGATGAGCCGAGAAACAACAATTTCTCACACCCGGTTTGATACGCTGAATCAATGACATTGGTCTGTATAGCCAGATTGTCGTGCAGAAACTCGGCCGGGTAGCGGTCATTGGCCAAAATACCGCCAACTTTGGCGGCCGCAAGAAACACCGCATCGGGGCGTTCGCGTTCAAACCAAGTGCGCACACCGGCCTGATCACGCAGATCAACATCCGCCCGTGACAGGGTCAGTATTTCGCACTTGGCGTCTGCCAATTTGCGCACAATAGCGGAGCCCACCATGCCGCGATGGCCGGCAACGAAAACCCGTTTGCCGGACAAATCATAAGACGCGTTGAAACCGTCGCTGGTTGTTGCCGCTGCCATGCTTAGGCGCTCCGGTCTTGGCGCCAGCTTTCGCGAACCAGCAATTTGCGGTCTTCATCAACCATTTCGCGCACCAGCTCTTTGAACGGCGTGGTGTGCACCCAGCCCAGTTCGCGCTTGGCTTTGGATGGGTCACCCAACAGCAAATCAACTTCCGTGGGGCGGAAATAACGCGGATCAATGCGCACCAGCACGTCGCCACTGTCGGCGTCAATGCCGGTCTCGTCAACGCCTTCGCCTTTCCACTCAATCGTCCGCCCGGCATGGCCGAACGCCAGCTCGATAAATTCGCGCACCGAGTGTGTTTCGCCGGTCGCCAGCACATAGTCATCGGGCTTGTCCTGCTGCAGCATGCGCCACATGCCCTCGACGTAGTCGCGCGCATGGCCCCAGTCGCGCTTGGCGTCGATGTTGCCGAGATAAACCGTGTCCTGCATCTTCGCTTCAATGGCAGCCACCGCACGGGTGATCTTGCGGGTCACGAAGGTTTCGCCGCGCATCGGGCTTTCATGGTTGAACAGGATGCCGTTGGACGCGTGCATGCCGTAGGCTTCGCGGTAGTTGACGGTAATCCAGTACGCATAAAGCTTTGCAGCGGCATAGGGCGAACGCGGATAGAAAGGCGTGGTTTCGGACTGTGGTGTCTCACGCACCAAGCCATACAGCTCAGACGTCGAAGCTTGATAGAATTTCGTGGTTTTTTCCAGGCCCAGAATGCGGATCGCTTCAAGGATGCGCAATGTGCCGATGCCGTCGGAGTTGGCGGTATATTCCGGTGTCTCGAAGCTGACGGCCACGTGGCTCTGCGCTGCGAGGTTGTAAATTTCATCCGGGCGCACATCCTGAATAATGCGGATCAGGTTTGTGGCGTCGGTCAAATCACCATAGTGCAAATGAAAGCCAGCGGACGCGACATGCGGGTCCTCATAGATGCTGTCGATGCGCTCTGTGTTGAAAGAGGAAGAGCGACGCTTAATGCCATGAACTTCATACCCCTTCTCAAGCAGAAGTCGCGCCAGATAGGCGCCATCCTGACCGGTAACGCCGGTAATCAGTGCGGTGGGTTTCATATGCTTACACCTTGGTCTTGAAACGTTGACGCTCAAAACAGGAGGGGTGCGTCAACTCTGGTCATAT
>JBAUIL010000339.1:0-10063 GCA_049682915.1 Ahrensia sp.
CTGCGACACTGGCTCGGCTTCCGGTGCCATTTTGGCGTCAACCGGCGCTTCGGCATTTGCAGCCTCGGCATCAGCTTTGGCTTTTGGCTTCGTCTTGGCGGTTGTCTTGGCCTCGGATGCTGGTTTCGGCTTCGATGCTGGTTTCGGTTTGGGCTGCGCGGCCTTGGCTTTGTCACCAGACGAGGACAACGCCTGCTCGGCAATCGATGGCGCTTTATCCAGCGCCGGTTTGAATTCCGGCATCGGATGGACTGAAGGCGCTTCCAATTCATCAACCGCATATTTGAGGTCGGATTTAACGTCCGCACCCAGCTTGCTCAGCGGCGCCAAAGCGCTTTTGATCTGCGAGCGCGGATCCAAGCTTTTCATGTCGTTGGCCAACTCGCGCATTTCGCTCAGTTCGGCTTCATCCATCGCCTCGGAAAACTGCTTGCGGAAGTCATCAGACATCTTGCGCGCGCTTTTCAGGCCCTTGGAAAAACCCTTGATCACGCGTGGCAAATCCTTCGGCCCGATCACCACGATCAGGACGATGCCAATTACCAACAGTTCGGTCCAGCCAAATTCAGGCAGCATCGAAAAAACCGCTCTCAGTTACCAAGCGCGAGCCAAAGACGCTCAGCTTTTCTTGGATTTGGATTTCACCGTTTCAACGGCTTCTTCGGCTTTGTGCTCAACGGTTTTCGCCGCATCAGTCGCATCATCTGCCACTTCTTCGGTTTCTTCCTTGAGACCTTTTTTCAGGTTACGGACACCCTTGCCCAAATCACCCATCAGTTCTGGAATTTTGCCACGGCCAAACAGCAACAGCACAATCACAAGTACGATCAGCCACGTTGTCCAGCTAAATGCACCACCCATCGGAATTCTCCTCAGTCTACTTTCTGCCCACACTTAGGCATTTTGCGCGCTGCTTTCAAACAGCATTATGTCACTGGGACGAACATTTATCATCACATCCCTGATATCCACCGGCAATTCGTCAGCGCGGATGCGTGCCCGCACGCGCTTCTCGGTGCCAGCCACCGCCAAATCCAGAATTTCGGTTGATCCAATAAACCGCCGACCGACAATGCGCCCGAATATACCCGGCTCTCCGGCACCCACCGGCGACACATCGATTCCCGCCGTGCGGATCGCCATATCGACGCTTGCGCCCTCTTCAAATTGATCCGTCTGCAGTCGCGCCAAAGGTGATACCGCAAACCCGTTCTCTACCACACCATCAAGCACGTTCAGTTCAGAGAAAAAAGATGCCACAAACAAATCTTTAGGCGAATGATAAATATCCCATGCCGTGCCCGCCTGCAAAATGCGCCCCTCATGCAAAAGCGCAATCCGGTCTGCCATGCGCATGGCTTCTTCCGCATCATGGGTCACCACGATGGTGGTGGCGCGGGTTTCGCGCAAAATAGCCAGTGTTTCCGACCGGATCTGGTCTTTCAACCGCGTGTCCAAGCCGGAAAACGGCTCATCCATCAAAATCACCGCCGGGCGTGGCGCCAAGGCCCGCGCTAACGCAACGCGCTGCTGCTCGCCGCCCGACAACACATCCGGATAGCTGTTGATATGATGGCTCAACCCCACGCGCGCGATGGCCGCTTCCGCCTCGCGTTTGGCCGCGTCCTTTTTGATGCCAGCCAATCCGAAACGCACATTTTCCAGCACCGTCATATGCGGAAACAGCGCAAAGTCTTGAAACATCAGGCCGACCGCGCGCTTTTCCGGCGCAACGAAAACGCTGTCACCGGCAATTTCGCGGCCGTTCATCGTCATGCGACCGCTTGACTGGCGTTCCAACCCCGCCGCAAAGCGCAGCAAGGAAGTCTTGCCGGACCCTGATGGCCCGAGCAGACACAGAATTTCACCAGGTTTGACGGTCAGAGAAATACCCTTGAGGGTTTCTACATCGCCATAGTGCAGGCACACATCTTCAAAGCCAAGCTCTGCGGCAAAGGTAACGCCATAGCGTGGCGGTGGTGGTGTGGCGGTGCGTGCCATAAAAGATGATACCAAGTGTCAGGTTTTATATCCGACGTTGGTCAATCATCGCTTGCCCTTGGTGTCAACAGGCCAAGTTCTTCCAAGTCGATATCTTCCAGCGGCTCTTCGTCGTCGGTCAGCGCATCGGGGTCGATGCCCGGCATCGGCACGGAAAACCCGCTCGGCAAACGTGCCGACAAAAGACCCGCCGCTTTCAACTCGTCCATGCCCGGCAAATCGCGTAAATCAGACAGACCGAAATGATCCAGAAATTCCAAGGTCGTGCCATAGGTGACGGGTCGGCCCGGCGTGCGACGGCGTCCGCGCATCTTCACCCAACCGGTTTCCATCAAAACATCCAAAGTGCCTTTGGAGGTATCCACACCGCGGATTTCTTCCATCTCCGCACGGGTCACCGGTTGGTGGTAAGCAATAATCGCCAAGACTTCGAGTGCGGCTTTGGACAGTTTGCGCTGTTGCACCCGCTCGCGCTGCATTAGAAACGACAAATCATCTGCCGTGCGGAATGCCCAGGCATCCCCCACCGCGACCAAGTGCACACCGCGCGTGGCATAGACCTGCTGCAAATCGTCCATGATGACGGCGATATCGACACCGTCCGGCAAGCGGTCAGACAGCGCCTTTTGCGTCACCGGCTCAGCCGACGCAAACACCAGCGCTTCGGCCATGCGCATCGCTTCGGCATGCTCCTTGCTGCCGCGCGGTGACTTCTCCGTCTCAAAACCGCCAAACGCATCGCCCAACGCATCGTTCATTTCATCAATTGCCAATGGCTCGCCGCTTTCAGCGCTGTGATCATCAATCATGATGCAGTCTCCTGCGGTGCCGCATTTTTCCGCACCGCGTCACGCAGATAAATGGTGTCAAACGGCTTGTCCTGGCGAATGTCCAACTGGCCTTCACGCACCATTTCCAAACTCGCGGCAAATGAACTCGCCCTCGCAGATGCGCGCATTTGAGGCGTTGCAATATAGTCCAGCAGATAGCTATCAATCGCCGTCCAGTCGCTCATCGTGCCGATGATTTTCTGCAGCAATTGACGGGCATCTTTCAGTGACCAAACCGTACGCTTTGGCATGTGCACTTCATCGGTCACGCCGCGCTGGCGCTGTTGCGCGTAAGCACCGAGCAAATCGTAAAGTGATGCATAAAACTCGGATTTTTTCTCGATTATCACCGCCTCTGGCATGCCGCGCGCAAACACGTCGCGGCCAAGCCGGTTGCGGTTGATCAAACGCGACGAGGCATCGCGCATGGCTTCCAACCGGCGCAGACGGAATTGCAGCACCGCCGCCATTTCATCGCCCGACGGGCCGTCTTCACCCTTTGGTTTGGGAATGAGCAACCGCGACTTGAGGTAAGCCAGCCATGCCGCCGTCACCAGATAATCGGCAGCCAGTTCGATGCGCAGGCTGCGGGCGCTTTCAATGAATTTTAAATATTGGCGCACCAACTCCAGCACGGAAATCTGTGTCAGGTCGACTTTCTGGTTGCGTGCCAGGTGCAACAGCAGATCGAGCGGGCCTTCAAACCCCTCCACATCCACAACCAGCGCCGGATCAGACGTTGTGCGCTCAGGCCCGGTGTCCTGCCACACACTGTCCATGGGGGCAGATTTGGCTTTCTTAACCGCCGATGTGGTGCCGTTTGCGGCCATCACTGCTATCACCCGTTGTCAGACGGGAGCGTGAAATACCGCTTGGTCCGCCTGCCCTGTCAGGCAAGCGCCTCAAACAGGGAGTTAAACTCGTTCCGCATGCTGGCCACTTGGGCATTGTCATGCAGGTTTTCATCATAGTTGCGAACGAAAGCCATTGTGCGCTCCGCCCGTGCCTGACGGATACCGGAAAGCCAAGGCGTCGCTTCCGCGACCGGGGCCATTTCATCCATCAGACCATTGCAATGTAGTACGATATCGCAACCCGCGGCAAAGGAAGCCTCGGTTTTGGTGGCGAAATCCCCAGAAAGTGCCTTCATCGACAGATCATCGGTCATCAACAGGCCGTCAAAACCGATGAAATCGCGAATCACCTCACGGATAATCTTCTTCGATGTTGTCGCAGGATTGTCAGCATCGAGCGCTTCGTAGACAAGATGCGCGGTCATCGCCATCGGCATATCCGCCAATTGCTTGAACGGTTCAAAATCGATCTTTTCCAGCTGTTCACGTGAGGTATCACAGGTCGGCAGCGCCAAATGGCTGTCCACCATGGCGCGGCCATGGCCCGGAATATGCTTGATCACCGGCAGCACTCCAGCATCCAGAAGCCCCATGGCCGCCGCCAAGCCCATATCGGCCACCGCTTGCGGCTCATGCCCATAGGCCCGGTCTCCGATCACATCATGGCTGCCCGGTTGCGGCACATCCAGCACCGGCAGGCAATTGGCATTGATGCCCAGCGGCAACAGGTCTGCCGCGTGCAGGCGCGACATGGTGCGCGCCGCTTTCATACCGGCTGTTTTGTCGGCCTTGTACAGTGCACCCAGCGCCTCACCGGTGGGATAGCGCTGCGTGATCGGCTCGCGAATACGCTGAACGCGGCCACCCTCTTGATCAATAAAAACCGGCGCATCGGCACGCCCAACGATTGATCTATAATGCGCCGTCAGCGCCTTGATCTCATCGACGGTGCCGATGTTGCGCGCAAACAGGATCAAACCCCAAGGCTGATGCTCTTCAAAAAACTGCACTTCCACATCGGTCAGCGCAGTGCCTTGGCAGCCTAAAATCATCGCCTTTGCTTGCGTCATAGTCGCCTCAAGTGTTTGGGAATGAGAAAGCGGGCGCTCTGCGGCGCCCGTCAGAAAAGCCTATCGTGTCACAAAGCAACTGCCGCCAGCGCGCTTATACTGCTCGCACAGGGCGTTGGCATCGTCACGGCTTTGAGCGCCCACCCGCACGCGGTAGAACGTGCCACGACCGTCAATCTGCGCTTCCTGAATGGAAATACCGCGGCCGCTCAGAATATTGGCGAAGCGCTGCTGCAAATTGACCGCGCTTTGCTGGGCACCATCACGCGATGGCACTGAAGCAATTTGAACCGCGAAAGGTGAACCTGCATCCGATGGAGCAGGCGCAGCGGGCGCAGGCGCTGCCGGTTGCGGTGCAACGGCAACTTGAGTGTTCTGCTGCGGTTGCGGATTGACGATATTCACCGGCTGCTGATTCGGACGGTCAGCGATGATGGGCGGGGTAATAGTGCTTGTTTCAACAGTGCGCACGGGAACCTGTGTGGATCCGGCAGGTGCTGACGCAGCCGCCGGTTGCTCAACCGGTTCTGCCGCTGGCGGGTTGAAAGTCACACCGGTGTTTTCTGTGACAGCTTGCGTTGCCGCCTCCGCAACATCCTCAATCGCCTGTGCGGCAGCTGCAGGTGCTTGCGCCACAATTTCCGGCACCGCGACAGCAGGCGCTTCAACCGGCTGCTCGACCAGTGTTCCGTCAGGGCGGACAACCAAGGTGCGCACACGACGCGCATTGACAGACGTCACCGGCTCATTGCCTGTTTCCGCCGTTGCAGGGTCGGGCAACAGGCGCTCATCATCCTTATTGGCAACAGCTGAGGGCAAGGCCGCTCCCGGCGCGCTGGCAATATCGACCGGCTCTTCCGATGTCGTGACCAGTTCAGGCTGGTTGGCGGCAGTTGCACTGTTGTCGGCGTTGAAAAGCGCCCTGTCTTGGTTCGGCACGTCGGAGCCACCCGGCTCCTCTGGCTCAACCTTAATCGGTGTCGGATCAGCTTCCACAATCACCGGCCCTGTCGATGTATCTGTATTGCCGCCGGTGAGCGCAAACACGCTGACAGCGCCAATCAGTGCCACTGCAATTGTGATGCCCGCAACGAGAAAACCCCGTTTCTTGGGTTCGTGCGCGGGCGCCTCTTCGACCGGCTCTTCCAGATCGATATCGCCAAACAGGTCATCATCAACCACGGGCGTAGCACGCGCATGCGAAGCATACTCCATGTCGCGCGCCATGACCGCTTCAAAATCGTCGGTTTCAAAATCGTCATCAAAGCCTGCATTGGAGGGCACAGCTGACGGGGCCATTTCCGCTGAATTCAACTCGCTCTCAATATCGAGATCGAAGTCCAGATCATCAAAAGCTGGCCCGGCAGTAGCTACGACCGATGCCGTAGGCGCTTCCGCTTCATGCGGCAGTTCAGGCACGTCAAAGTCCGCGAAGATATTGTCGTCCAGCGCATCGATATCGGCTGTTTGAACATCAGGACGCGCTGGTTTTTGCGGCGTTGGTTCATTCATAATCGCATCGAGCTCTTCGAGCGGCGATACAGCGGGCTTCTCTCTAACTAAGCCAATGTGGTCCAACAGTTCGTCGCCTTTGTCGCGCGCCGCACCAAGCGCCGCCGCTCCGGCAGCAACCGCCGCCACTGGCGCTACATAGGCGGCAACAAATGGCTCTTCAGGCTCTGGCTGAGCCACTTCATTTGCTTCAGCGCTGAACGCTTCGTCAGCACTGAACACGTCGTCGTCAACGGCATCCAGCGCATCCAAATCGTCGTTGAACAGCGCATCAAATTCATCGTTCAGTTCATCGCCGAAGCCTTCAAACAGTTGGTCATCGAAGTCTGCATCATCAATGCTTTTGTTCGCCGCATCCGCCGCGTCCGCCATATCCATGACCGGCGCTGGCTCATCCCTATCAAATTCAGGCGCTGGATCGGCTGCGGGCGCAGCATCCTCAACGATCAACGGCTCACTGTATGCTTCCGACATGGTTGGGTTGGCAGCGTCAATAGGGTCGTAATCATCGACAGAAAATGGCGGCGGTGCGACTTGCAGAGCTTCGGCAGGGGCCACTTCCAGCTCGACGTCCATCGCGTCAAAATCAACCGCCATGTAATCATCGAGATCGGTGTCGAAAGCATCGACAATATCTTCAGGCTTAACCGCCTGTTCGCGGCTATCGGCCCTTGCATCATCGCTGAAGTCATAGGGCGATGTCGTTTGCGCGGCACCGCGGTCATCCGCGCGCGCGACCTGCTCCGGTTCAGCACTTGGCTCCGCTTCAAAAGTCGGCTCTTCAACCGCAACAGGCGGCGCTTCCTGTTCAACAGCCGGTGTCGGTGTGGCTTCAACAGCTTTGGCCACCGGCGCGGCTGGCTCTGCGTCGAGCAACGCCGCTAATTCGTCTTCAATTGAACGCTGCGCGGCAGCGGCAGGCTGTGGCGCGACCGGTTCGACCGCTGGCGCAGCTTCAACTACAGGCGCTTCAGCGACCGGCTCTTCAATGGCTGGTTCCCGTATGGACGGCGTCGGCGCGCCAATGCCGAGTTCGCTCAGCAATTGCGCCTCAAGATCATCGATGGGTGGCGCGATTGTTGCGGCTGGGGCGGCCGGTTCAGCGCTAACGGGCGCAGCCGATGGCTGCGGCGAAGCGGTTCGCGGTGCATCGCCGCTCATCAACTGGGCAAGCTCCATCAGCGGGTCTGGACGATCTACGCCCGCCGCCTCCGCTTCCAGGTTGAAATCCTGATCACGCGCATTGTCTGCCATGGCGATAACTCTCTCGCACTCTTTACCATTGCAGGCAAAAGCCTGCTCCACACTGAATGCCAGTGAAATGGGGGCAAAGAATGACCGGAATTATCGCATTTCGGTCGGCGCTTGGACACCCACAATGTCCAGCCCCGCTGTCAGCACGTTCAAAACGCCCTGCACCAAGGCCAGTCTGGCACCGGTCAATTGTGGATTGTTAACCTTAACAAAGCGTAAGCTGTCATCACCACTGCCCCGGTTCCAGTGTGCATGCAGCGCACTGGCGAGTTCATAGAGATAAAATGCAATGCGGTGCGGCTCATGCGTTTGCGCCGCCTGCTCGATAATCCGCGGGAATTCGGCAGCCTTGCGAATGAGCGCTAATTCGCTCTCATCACTGATCAAATCCAACGCGCCGGCATCGGCTTTCACATCCTCACCCATCACGTCGGCAGCCTGACGGAACACCGAGTTGCAGCGCGCCGTGGCATATTGCACATAAAAAACCGGATTTTCCTTGGATTGCTCCGTCACTTTGGCAAAGTCAAAATCCAACGGCTCGGAGCTTTTACGGAACAGCATCATGAACCGCACCGGATCAACACCCACCTCGTCCACCACATCGCGCAGCGTTTCAAATGTCCCGGCCCGCTTGGACATTTTCACCGGCTCACCATCGCGCAGCAGCTTCACCAATTGGCAAAGCAGCACCGACAAATGGGCATCATCACCCGCCGTGGCCTTTGCCAGCGCCTGCATGCGCTTGACATAGCCACCATGGTCGGCACCCAGAATAAAGACCATCTGCTTGAAACCACGGGCATATTTATCGGCAAAATAAGCCACATCCGCCGCGAAATAGGTGTAGGTGCCATCGGACTTCACCAAGGGCCGGTCCATATCGTCGCCAACCTCGGTCGAGCGGAACAGCGTCTGTTCGCGGTCTTCCCAATCGTCCGGCAGCTTGCCTTTTGGCGGTGGCAATGTGCCCTTGTAGACATGCCCCTTCAGTGTCAAAGTATTGATCGCAGAACGGATGCGCGACGCGTTTTCGGCATGCAAATCACGTTCTGAGAAAAAGACATCGTGGTGCACATTCAACGCCGCAAGATCCTGCCGGATCATGTTCATCATCATTTCAATGACAATCGGCTTGACGATGGCGATCTGCTCATCCACCGGCTTTTCAGCCAGATCATTGCCGAAATCCGCCTTCAGTTTTTCACCAACCGGGATCAGATATTGCCCCGGATAAAGACCCTCGGGGATCGAAATCTCGGCACCCAGCGCCTCGGTGTAGCGCAGCAGCGCTGAACGCGCGAGCACTTCGATCTGCGAACCCGCATCGTTGATGTAGTATTCTTTGGTGACGTCATAGCCGGCGAACGCCAGCAAATTGGCCAATGCATCGCCAATCACCGCGCCCCGGCAATGGCCCACATGCATCGGACCGGTCGGGTTTGCCGACACATATTCCACATTGGTTTTGACGCCGTTGCCAATCGTCGACCGGCCATAGTGGCGGCCCTGCTCAACCATGGCCCGCAACTGTGCCTGCCAAAAAACCGGCGCAATCCGCAGGTTCAAAAAGCCCGGGCCAGCCACGTCAACTGCGTCAATTTCAGCGTCTTTGCGCAATGCTTCGGCCAGTTTTTCGGCCACCGCGCGCGGATTGTCGCCCACCTGCTTAGCCAAAACCATGGCCACATTAGAGGCGATATCGCCATGGCTTGCATCGCGCGGCGGCTCAGCCGTCACCCGGCTGGTATCGGGTGTTTCACCGGCCTGTGTTTTCAGCTCAAGCGCGTCAACGCATGCGATGATACGGTCGCGGAATACGGCGAAAATATTCATGGTTTCAGTCCTGATGAGTGCGGCGGGATGCGCCGCCACTGATGCCGCGCTGCTATCGCAATTCCGGCGTATGGTCAAACAACCTCCGGTGCTGCATCAGCGCGTAGCTGTCGGTCATGCCTGCCAGATAATCCGCCACCAGCAAGGCCCGTCCGTGCGCATCGAGTGCAGCGCTTTGCACCGACCAGCGACCGCCCATCGCGTCGGGATGGACGACAAAGTGCTCAAACAGGTCCGTCACGACGCTTTCAGCCTGCGCGCGCAGGCGCATCACATCCGCATGGCGGTACATATTGGCAAACAAAAACGCCTTCAACTGCCTCTCATGCACGGCCATCTGAGGCGAAAATTCCACCAGTTGACGCCCTGCCCCGCGCACATCATCCACATGGCGCGGCGCGAGTTCTTCCAGATTGGCCAGCGTCTGCCGGATCACGTCTTCCACCATCACCGTCATGACACGGCGCTTGACCTCATGACCCCGACGTCCATCCGCCAGACCGGGGTAAAGCCGGTCAACGTCGGTGATGATGGCACCCACAAATTCAACCCCGCCGAGGCTATCCAGCGTCAATAACCCGGCCCGTAAACCGTCATCAATATCATGGGTATTGTAGGCCACATCGTCAGCAATTGCCGCCACCTGCGCTTCCAGACTGGCAAAACGGTGCAGATCGAGCGGGTGGATGGCATCGTATTCGACCAG
>JBAUIL010000340.1:0-7931 GCA_049682915.1 Ahrensia sp.
TGCGATGGCTTTTTCTACCGTGACAAAGATGTGGTTGTTGTCGGCGGCGGCAACACGGCGGTCGAGGAAGCGCTTTATCTGTCTAATCTGGCAAAGTCAGTGACCTTGGTACACCGCCGCGATGAATTGCGCGCTGAAAAAATCCTGCAGGACCGGTTGTTCAAAAAAGCCAATGTATCGATGGAATGGAACAGTGAAATCGTCGATATTGTGGGCGAAAAAACCAACCCTGCCCTACCGGCGGCTGTGACTGGTGTTATCCTGAAAAACCGCGAGACCGACGAAACCAAAGAACTGGCCACGCACGGTGTCTTCGTCGCTATCGGCCATGCGCCTGCGGTTTCGCTGTTTGAAGGCAAGCTGAAGCAGCGCGCCAATGGCTATCTTTGGACAGCACCCGACAGCACGGCAACCGACGTCGAAGGCGTTTACGCAGCAGGCGATGTGACCGATGATATTTATCGCCAGGCGGTAACCGCAGCGGGCATGGGCTGCATGGCTGCGCTGGAAGCGGAGCGTTGGCTTGCCGAACAAGAAGACCAGCAGCTCGAAGCAGCAGAATAGGTATTTCAATGCCCATGGATTGGGACAAGCTCCGCGTCTTTCACGCTGCCGCGCAGGCCGGATCATTCACCCAAGCCAGTGAATCGCTTGCTATGTCGCAGTCTGCTGTCAGCCGACAGATTTCGGCTCTAGAACAAGAGATTGGTGTTTCCCTGTTTAACCGCCATGCACGCGGCCTTGTGCTAACGGAAGCGGGTGAACGGCTACGGCTGACGGCGCATGATGTTTTCCTGCGGCTCGAAAGCGTCAAGGAAGAGCTACAGGACTCTCGCGAATCCCCCACCGGCACGTTGCGCGTGACCACCACCGTCGGCCTTGGCGCGGGTTGGCTGACTTATCGGGTGCAGGAGTTTCTCGAACTCTTTCCCGACATGAACATTCAGCTTGTGCTGTCCAATGAAGAGCTGGACCTGAACATGCGCCAAGCGGATTGCGCAATTCGTTTGCGTCAACCCCGCCAGCCTGACCTCATTCAGCGACGGCTTTTTACGGTGCACATGCATGTCTATGCTTCACCGGCCTATATTGAACAACATGGCAAGCCAGAGACGGTTCAGGACCTGGACAATCACTCAATCATCACATTCGGCGAGCCTGCCCCGGATTATTTGATGAACCTGAACTCACTGCTGATGATCGGTCGCCCGGACCGCACGGCACGGGTGCCACGCCTGGAAATCAACTCGATCATGGCGATCAAACGTGCCCTGCAGCGCGGTGCCGGTGTTGCGATGATGCCGGATTATGCCATCGACAAGGATGCAGGGCTGGTGCGCGTGCTTGAAGACATTGAGTTGCCAAGCTTTGACACCTATTTCGCTTATGCGGATTCCATGCGCAACAACGCTAAGCTGAAGGTTTTTCGCGATTTTCTGGTCTCGAACGCCCGCGATTGGAAGTTCTGACCGGTCTGGATTACTTTTTACCTATGCATTTCTGCATAGGTGCAATGCACAAAAGTATGTTGCGAAGCAGCAAAATTTAAATCATCTTAATCTCATCGGACGGCATCACTCCTCCTCCCAGATGCCTACCGAACAAGATGAGTAATCATCAGGACCGGATCGCACTCCTCCTCCCAGCGATCCGGTCCTTTTTGTTTTTAAGCCCCTAATGGCAATTTCCAGACGGCATGCAGCCAGATCGCTGCGCACATCGCGCTTGCGAGGAGTACGGCAAGCGAACCGGCATCCTTGGCAATCGCGATGTGCGGATTGTGCTCCAACGTAACCGCGTCACAAACCGCTTCGATCGCGCTGTTGAGCACTTCAACCAGCAGCAGGAACACAACCGCACCGATCAACAACATCAGGCCCGTAATCTCACGCGTCAACAAAAGCGCGGCTGGCACACTGAGCACCAACAAGACCAGTTCCAAACGGATCGCCGCCTCATGGCGTGCCAAGTGCTTGAGGCCCTTCATGGAATTGTGCCAAGCGGCGATCAAGCGTTTCATGGAGGGCTCCTGTTGGTCTTTTTGCGATGGTTTTATCAAGCTAAAGCGTTTCGAGCCACGCAAAAAGACCCAGAGGAGTTGGAACGCTACCGCGTCAGGCGCTTATACGTCACCCGTTTAGGATTAACGGCGTCAGGGCCGAGGCGACGGATTTTGTCGGCCTCGTAGTCTTCAAAGTTGCCTTCGAACCATTCGACATGGCTGTCGCCCTCAAAGGCGAGAATGTGCGTGGCCAGGCGGTCGAGGAACATCCGGTCGTGGCTGATCACCACCGCACAACCGGCAAAGTTTTCGAGCGCTTCTTCCAGTGCTGACAATGTCTCGGTGTCCAGATCGTTGGTCGGCTCATCGAGCAGGATGACGTTGCCACCGCTTTTGAGCATTTTAGCCAGATGCACGCGGTTGCGCTGACCACCGGACAGTGTTCCGACTTTTTGCTGCTGGTCACCACCCTTGAAATTGAACGCACCGCAATAGGCGCGGCTGTTCATTTCATGCGGTCCGAGCTTGATGATGTCGTTGCCGTCAGAGATCACTTCCCACACGGTTTTGTCGGCCGGCAGTGCATCACGGCTTTGGTCCACATAGGACAGATTGACCGTCTCGCCGACGAAGATTGAGCCACCATCGGGCTTGTCCTGACCGGTGATCATTTTAAACAAGGTGGATTTACCAGCGCCATTGGGGCCGATGACACCGACAATACCGCCCGGCGGCAGTTTGAACTCCAGACCATCAATCAGCAGGCGGTCGCCAAAGCCTTTGGTCAGACCGTCAGCATTGATTACCTCATTACCAAGACGCTGGCCCGCAGGAATGATGATCTGTGCGTCACCGGGGCCGCGATCATTGGCGTTTTTGACCAACTCGTCATAGGCCTTGATACGGGCTTTCGATTTTGCCTGGCGCGCCTTGGGTGACGATGCCATCCATTCAGCTTCGCGTGACAGCGATTTCTGGCGGGCTGCCTCTTCACGGCCCTCCTGCTGCATGCGCTTGGCCTTGGCTTCCAGATAGGCGGTGTAATTGCCCTCGTAGGGAATGCCACGACCCCGGTCGAGCTCCAAAATCCAGCCGGTGACGTTATCCAGGAAATAGCGGTCGTGGGTGATCATCAGCACGGAACCGGGATATTCGCGCAGGTGCTTTTCCAGCCATGCGATTGTTTCGGCGTCCAGATGGTTGGTCGGCTCATCGAGCAGCAGCAGGTCCGGCTGGCTCAACAGAAGCTGGCACAGGGCCACGCGGCGAATTTCACCACCGGACAGCTTTTCAATGCTTGCGTCGCCGGGCGGGCAGCGCAGTGCATCCATGGCCTGCTCAACCTGGCTTTCAAGGTCCCACAGGTTTTGCGCGTCGATGATGTCTTGCAGCTTGGCGCCCTCTTCCGCAGTCTCGTCGGAATAGTTCATCATCAGTTCGTCATAGCGGTCGAGGACTGCTTTCTTGTCGGCAACGCCCTCCATGACGTTTTCCATTACGGTTTTGGAGGCGTCCAATTTCGGCTCCTGCGGCAGGTAGCCACGGGTGAAGCCGTCCGCAATCCAAGCTTCGCCGGTGTACTCGTTATCAAGACCGGCCATGATGCGCAGCACTGTCGACTTACCGGCACCGTTAGGGCCGAGAATACCGATCTTCGCGTCGGGGTAGAACGACAAATGAATGTTTTCGAGAATTTTCTTGGAGCCATATGACTTGTTCAAACCGGCCATATGATAAATGAATTGGCGAGCCATTCAGGCGCACTCCTGCTTGTGCTTTACGTTGGATTGAGCGCTGTTTATGGGAATTGCCGCGCCGGAGCAAGCGGTGCGCAGACGGCGATACGTCTGATGCGGGATTTTATTCGAAAACAAAATCTCACGTTATTTTCAGTTGCCGCCACAGCCAAACAAGGGCACCTCTAGGGCACCATAAGAGGAGATGACGATGAACGTGCTGAAAATCACTTTTGCGACCGCTATCTTGGCCGGAACATTGCTGAGTGTGCCTGCCTTTGCCGCCGGTGGCGGCGATGAAACGCCCGTGTGCAAGGCCGGCATGGTCTACGACAAAGCTAAAAGCAAATGTGTGAAGGCGGAAGAGCAAAGCCTGAACGACGATGCGCTGCTCAACAATGCCACGGCACTCGCCTATACCGGGCGCTACGAAGAAGCCATCACCGTCATCGGCATGATGAAAGACAGCCAAACAGCACCCGCGCTGAATATGCTCGGCTATTCAACCCGCAATATGGGCGATCTTGAAGCTGGCTTGGCTTTCTATCGCGACGCACTGGCCATCGACCCCAACTACACATTGGCGCGCTCTTACATGGGACAAGCCCTTATTCAATCCGGCAACCGCCGTGCGGCCATGATTGAACTTGACGAGATTGAACGACGCTCCGGCACAGACAATCGCGCCTACAAGCTGCTTGCAAAAGCGCTTTTGTCAAAATCGCTG
Source organism: Ahrensia sp. (assembly GCA_049682915.1). GTDB lineage: Bacteria > Pseudomonadota > Alphaproteobacteria > Rhizobiales > Rhizobiaceae > JBCDLI01. Next base: position 4,466 of record JBAUIL010000340.1, read on the forward strand.
CAAACCACGATTACCTATTAATGACTGACAAGCGCCAGGACTAGAAAGCTGCTTTGGCGCGGAAACCGACATCATGGGCGACGTGTTCGCTGAACACGTCGTTCGACCATTGTTTGGTGGCCGTGTAGGTAATTTCCGGCCGCACCGTGCCAAACACCAATTTGTTGTGGCTCAAGCCGACACGCGCATAGACCGACTTGTTGACTTGGCGCTCATTGGTAAACGGGGCCAGCGCATCATAGCGCCGCCAATAGGCACCACCGCCGAGGCTGGTGATAAAACCGTTTTGCCACAGATGCTCCCATTCAGCATCTGCGCCCACACCGATATAGTTTTGGGTTTCAAAGCGCCGCTCCGACCAGTCAAGCGTGGTGCGCACAGTTACTTTATCAGTCGGTGACAAAGCCTTTGTGGCGCTGGCGCCGACAAAACCGTTGTAACCATCGAGATAGCTGGCGGCCATGCGGTTATAGGTTACCCCGGCGCTGAGGCCCAACGTGGTGTTGGCGTTCAGCTGGTGCGAGACATCAAACGTCAGTGAGGGGCGCGAGGCATAAAACGCATCGTCGCTCAAAATATAGGCGTAGGCGACTTGTGTCGTGACAATCGTCTTTTCGGTCATCAACCAGCGCAGGGTCGCTGCAATTTCCGCTTCGGGCAGAAACGACTTGGTATGTGTCATGTAGGATGCGCCAGCACGCAAGGAGACACTCGCAAACAGACGGTTGGTGGCATAGACCGGCTTTTCAACCTTACCGAATGCACCGATTGAGACCCCTGCTTTACGGCGCGAAGAGTCTGATATTTTGCCCAGACCAATCCGCTCAGCTTCAGTGCCGCGATTGATGTTGGACGATGGCTGCACCTGGCCTTCTACGGTGAAGACGGGTGACATATCCGGTGCGAGAGCGTTGGCGCGCGCCAGCAATTGATCGCGTTCCGCATCGCCTTCATCCAAGCGTTCGGCAGCCTTGCGATACAATTGCGCTGCCTCTTGGGCTTTGTTTTCCTGCACCAGGCAGGCGGCTACAAGATCATAAGCTGGCAGAAAGCCCGGTGAAACATTGACCACCGCGCGCGCAAACGGCAGGCCTTGCTCGCAATTATCCTCGGCGACAAACTTGGCGGCGTAAACAAAAGCGAGCATGAGATCGCCTTCGGCGCGACCTTCGTCCAACTGGCTGGCAAGGCTTTCAGCGGTTGCCCAATCGCCCTGATTGATCGCGGCAAACATCATCGGCACGGAGACCGGTTGTTGCGCCAATGCTGCCGTGCCCGCCCCCGCAAGCAGAAGGGCTGCGATGCCCGCTATTTTCGCGATACGTTTCATGCGCTGTCTTTTGTTCGGGGCGTGGCGGGGACACGTCCGGTCTTGATTTGTTTATTGCGTGCTGTCTGATCCGGTGAAAAAGCCCTGAACTGCGCCAGCGGCGTTTTGGCCGCGGATTACGCCGGCTGTTTCCTGCGCACCGGCGCCATAGAACTGCCCCTCAATTGCTGCTCCGTTCAGCTGCGCCTGGCTGCTGACAATATTGCCGGTGTATGAAGTGCCGGAAATATTGCCGTTGAACTTCATGGTGTCACCGCTAGCGATTGCGCCGAGATCGGTCGGCCCTTTCACATCAAAGCTGGTGGATGTGCCGACAACTTTTTGGGTGTCGAAATTGGCGTCGATACGCAATCCACCGACGGTGCCAATTGCATCACCCTCTTTGGGCGAAGCGCCTGGCAATGCACTGGCAAAGAAATAGCCATCATATTGGATCTTGCGTGGCAGCGTTTTCATCGCAGAGGCCGGCGTTTGCACGCCGATAATGCTATGACCAAGCGTCAGAGCTTTGGATTTTGTGTCTTCGTGGCGATAGCCGATGATTTTGTGGAACTTCTGGCCTTCTTCGTCTTGGAACAGGCCTTCACGGCCACCCCGCCCGGCATTCCATAATGCAAGCGAATAGCCGTTACCGCTTTTTCCCCAGCTGTTCAGATCGGGCTTGATCTCGGTCTCTGTCAGGTTGACGATGTCGCCTTCAACGCTGACATCCAGTCCACCGACATAATTGTTACGCACCTGAAATTTGGCAGGGGCGACAGGCTGCGTTGATTTATCAGATGGGCGGATTTGAATGCCCGTTGAATTTTTGGAACCCGCTTGGGCAATTTGACCGGATTCAATGCGCTGAGCGATCGTCTGGCCGGTGGCGCGAATTGTATTGGTCGTCGGCGTCGTGGTGGTATCGGTGGGATCAGTCACCGGTGTGACAAGCGAGGGCGCACCTCCACCCGAGCCGCAAGCGGCCAGTGTTGTTGCCAACAAACCAATGCCCAGAATTTTTGCGTGGAAGACTAAACCCATTGCCCCAACCTCAACCATTTTCATCCGGCTTCGCCGGCTCAATTGCCCTGTAATTTGATGGCTTCTGATGAGCCCGTGAGGCGGAGTGTGCACAAAATTAGTTTTCATCACGTGCAGGGATGTGGTTAATCATCTGCTTGCGCGTGCAACGTCGCGCGCTGGCACCGTTGCGGGGTGGCACAGCGCAAAACCCGCCCAAGCCGGAGACCAGAAGAATGACATGCGATATCCGCACGCTGCACAATAAGCGCTTTGAGACCCACCTCGCCCTGTATCATTGGGGCCATGACGCGCCGCGCGCGGTGGTGCACATCAACCACGGTCTGGCCGAGCATGCCCGCCGCTATGACGGCTTTGCCGAGCAGCTGAACACGGCTGGTTTTGCTGTCTTCGCCCACGACCATCGCGGCCATGGCGCAACCCGTGCCGCCGATGCACCACAGGGTGCCTTCAGCCAAACAGGTGATGGTGTTGCGCGGGTTATGGCTGATATTTCAATGGTTCATGACCATATCCAAGCCCGACACAATGATGTGCCGCTCGTCATGTTCGGCCATTCCATGGGTGGCTTGATCACCATGAACTATGCTCTCGCACACCCCGAGCGCCTCGCCGGTGCAGCGGTGTGGAACAGCAATTTCTCTGCCGGTCTTCTCGGTCGGCTAGCTCAACTGATCTTGCGTATTGAGCGCTTCAGGCTCGGCTCTGATGTGCCATCGCACATGCTGCCGAAGCTGACATTTCAGGATTGGGCCAAGAAGGTGCCCGGTGCGAAAACCACCTTTGACTGGCTCAGCCACAAACCCGATGAAGTACGCAAATACATCGACGATCCCCTATGCGGGTGGGATGGCACTGTTTCATTGTGGGAAGATATTTTCCGAATGGTTTTTGCCGGTGGAAAATTGAACGACGCGACAAAGACCGCAAAACCGCTGCACTTTCACCTGTTGGGAGGCGGCCAAGACCCGGCTACGAATAAGGCAAAAGCCGTCACCACGCACGCAGCCAACATGAAGCGCGCGGGTTTCAACAACATCACGACGCGCATCTTTGACACGGCACGCCATGAAACGCTCAATGATTTGGATGCGGAGGCGGCAACGCAGGCAT
>JBAUIL010000341.1:0-5929 GCA_049682915.1 Ahrensia sp.
GAGAAGACCGAGCATGATTCAACTTCGCGCAAAACCTGTTCGTGCTCGGCGTGCAGCGACTGGGTGAACACCGACACGATTGGCAGCGCGATGAACAAAAGCATCGCCAGCGCGGATGGCAGGATAAACCAAAAAAACGTCCGATGTGGCATGCTTGTTGCCCCTTAAGCGATCGCAGTCAGGTTTCGGAATGGAAAGAACAAGGGCGCATCATTGATGCGCCCTGTCTGGATCGCTGCTTATTGCAGGAAGCCTTTTTCTTTGGCGGCGGTTGTGTAGGCCGCTTCAATGTCTGCCAAGGCTTGCTCGGCGGTTTCATTGCCTTGCAAGAAGTCGGTCAATTCATCACCGGCTGCTGTGTGCAGCAAGCCGCCAAATGGAAGCATTGGGTAGGGTTTTGCACCCGCTGCGGCTGTCGCAAACACGCCCGCTGAGGTGGCTGTTGGCTCATAGCCGTCGATCAACCAAACCGCTTGGGTAGCAGTTTCTTCAGTCAGCGAGCCCGGCTTGATGCCGTTCATCAAAGCGCGGAAAGTGGCTTCGGCGTCTTCATCGGAAATGTTGGCGGCAATCGTGAAGCCATCCCACCACAAGGTCGTCGCAGGCACATCACCGCCACCCAGTGTGGGTGCAGCCGCCATCATGGTGTTGGCGGTGATTTCAGCGGTTGAGCCTTCATCATCGGTGATTGGGCCGGCGCGTGAACCCCACATGTTCATGATCGCGACATTGCTTGCCTCCCATTCAGCCGAGGCCGCATTTGAATCGTAGGTCAGGAAGTCAGGGTTCATGAAAGAGGTCAGCTCCTTCATCATGTTGAGTGCTTTGAGGCCGTTTTCATTGTTGATATCGACTTCAGCTGTGCCCGGTTTAAACATCGCCGCACCGGTGCCCATATACATGTTGACGAACTCTTCACCGAGGTTCCAGCCGGTCTGGTATGTTCCGCTGAGCGGGTAGTCCATCAGGCCTTTTTCTTTGATCATCTGAGCAGCTGCGACAACCTCTTCATAGGTGGTTGGCACCTCAACGCCGGCGGCTTCCAATATGTCCTTGCGGTACATGATGTGCTGCGCGTTTGCCATGAAGGCAATCGCCATGATCTTGCCGTCGATCGTGATCAGCTGGTTTTTCTGCAGGCCTTCGCCGTATTTTTCAACCAACTCATCCAGCGGGCGGATCAGGCCGTCATTGAGCAGTGGAACGATGGAGGAGTTTGCGACGATGGCCGATGTATATTCGGCAGGGTTTGCCGTCAGCGCGGGCACCTGCAAGTCGCGGTGCTCCTTTGTCAGGTTGGATTGGACGGTCACACTGCCAGTGGCGCACTGCGTTGCACCGCCAACGACGGTCTGGATGGCTGGAAACTCATTGCCCAGAATGTTGACGCGACCGGTTTCGATGCCGCAATCGGCATAGCCAGCGGTGGTGCCCGCCAAAACGACGGCAGACGCCATCAGCAATTTCTTCAAATTGTGCATGTGTATTCTCCCAAATACGCCGCCCTTCGATGGCAGCACTGTTGTGGCCCTGCGCGGGCTTGGAAAAAAGACTGGCAGAAAGTGAATACGTATGCAAGTGATTACGCCGAGAGCGTATTGAAGCTGTGGGCTGGTTGTCAGGCAGCGAACTGTCGAAAGGATTTTCCGCTATGGCCGCTGTAATGAGTGGTGCATTAAAGCAGAAATTTTTCAGAGGCTTATATGCGCTAGCCGAGTTGGATGGGGCAGAATTTAATGCGCAGTTGGGCGCGCTATTTGCCAGCGACTGCCAATGGCGCGTCGCGCACCCCATCAATGAGCTTGTCGGCCATGATGATGCGCAAACCAAAGTGTGGGGGCCACTCAAGCAAGCCATGCCGGACCTTGAGCGGCGCGACCTGATATTTGTCGGCGGCAGCTATGAGGGGCGAGATTATATTGCGGCGGTTGGTCATTATGTCGGCACGTTCCGTCACAATTGGCTGACGATCCCGGCAACCGGTCATCCGGTTTATTTGCGCTACGGTGAAGTCTACGAGATCAAAAACGGCAAGATCGTCCAAGCCAATCTGCTGTGGGACATTGTCGATGTGATGCGGCAGGCCGGTTTTTGGCCGTTGGCGCCGAGCACCGGTGCGGAGCTTTTCTGGAGCGGGCCGATCACCGGCGACGGTTTGGTTCTCGGCGACAGCGACCCGGCGCAGGGCGCGGCGTCAATTTCGCAGACATTGGCGATGCATGGCACATTGGCAGAGTTTTCTGATGCGCCCGACAATCTGTCACGCGAAGCACTGATGGCCATGCCGCAGCGCGCGCACTGGCACCTTAAAATGATGTGGTACGGCCCGGCGGGCATCGGCACGACGCGCACCTTGCAGGGTTTTGTCGACTATCATCAGTTGCCGTTTCGCCTCGCCTTCGCCCGGCCGCAAGGTACCGCCGACGAGGTGTATGCTGCACGGCTTGCTAAAGGGGCGGGGCATTACATCCGTATCGGTGATGGGCCTTATTCGGTGACGGGAGGCTGGCCGAGCGTATATGCGGTTCATCAAGGTGGCAGTTTTGCGGGCACCACCGGCACAGGTAAGCCGGTGACAATGCGGGTAATGGATTTCTACCTGCACCATGAGGGGTTGATCCGTGAGAACTGGGTGCCGCTCGATATGCTCGATCTGTTGATGCAGATGGGCTTTGATGTGTTTGAGCGGATGCAGCCAATTTTTGAGCGCGGTGCGCGCAACACTTAGCCTTTGGGTGGTCGCGTTGATGATCGCGCGACCAGTTTCGCAGGCAGCACTGTGGCACCGCGCGATGCTGTGGGGTCGTCGATTTGAGCCAGCAGAATACCGACGGCTTCTTCCACCATGGCTTGTGCTGATTGGCTGACGCTGGTCAGGTCGTAGCCTTTCCAGGCCGCTTCAGGCACATCGTCATAGCCGGCTACAGATATGTCCTCAGGAATGCGCAGGCCAAACTCTTGGCGGATCACATCCATAACCGCGAAAGCCATGTGATCATTGGCGACAAAAATCGCGTCCGGGCGGTGGCTGGTATTGAGCAGGTCACGCGCGGCCTGTGCGGCACCATCAAAGGTGTAGCCGCCGACGGCGCGCGCGACGGGGGTGCGGCGATATTCTGCCAGCCCTTTATAAAAACCGGCCTCGCGGTCGCGGTTGGTGGATGAGTTTTCAAGGCCAGCGATATAGGCAATACGCTGGTGACCACCTTCCACGAGGTGTTTTGCGATCAGGCGACCGCCTTCAATATTGTCGGATGTGACGCTCGATGCGGGTGACGACGCGGAATAGCGGTTCAGCGTCAAAATGGGAATGCCGATGGAGATGCACTCACCGGCCAGGCGTGATGACAAGGTCGCTGACGCCATGATGACGCCTTCGACTTGGTATTGCAGGATGCGCTTGACCACGTCGTCCTGACGGCCGGGTTCCGTCATTAGCAAGAGTGACTGGTATCCATGGCTTTGCAGCTTGCGGGTCAGCTTTTCCAGCACCACCGGATAGAACTGGTTATCGAGGTAAGCCACGAGGACGGCGATCAGGCCGGACTTGCCGGACGTCATGGCGCGGGCCAGCGCATTGGGGCGGTAGCCCAACGCTTCTGCGGCCTGCATCACCTTCTCGCGCGTTGCTTTGGAAACGCTGCCGCCGGGCGTAAAGGTGCGCGACACAGCCGACTGCGAGACCTGCGCAAGACGCGCGACATCTTCCGATGTCGGGTTTGATTTTGATGTGTTGTTGGACAAGCGCCCCTCCCATTGGGCGGGACGCTAGCGCGAAATTACAAGCCTTGTCACCATCGCAGCGCTTCACGGTCCGATGAGTTGGAAGCGGTCAACATCGACCATGCCGCAATCAGTGATTTTCAAATGCGGAATAACCGGCAAAGCCAGAAAGGCCAGTTGCAAAAACGGCTCCTCCAGCGTGACACCCAGCGCCCGCGCGGCAGAGCGCAGGGCCAGCAACTCTTTGTGGACAGCCTCGAAGCTTTTGGTGCTCATCAGCCCGGCGATGGGCAGAGGGCAATCGGCAACCACCTTGCCGCCATCGACCACAACAAAGCCGCCCTCAATCGTGCTCAAATGGTTGGCGGCGACGGCCATGTCAGCCTCGTCAATGCCAACGACTGCGATGTTGTGGTGGTCGTGGCACACGGTGGAGGCAATCGCGCCGCGTTGCAAATTGAACCCGCGCACAAAGCCGGTGGCGATGTTGCCGTTTTTGCCATGGCGCTCAATGACGCTGATTTTTGCGCGGTCGCAAGATGGGTCGGCACGCGGGGTGCCATGGATGGTGTCGGTCAGGAAATGGGTGATGATTTTACCCGGCTCAATGCCGATGACTGGCGTTTGACCGCCCATAGCTTTGACGGTGAAATCCGCTGCGCTGACTTTCGGTGCTTTGACGGAGTTGCGGCCTACCGGCGTGATTGTCTGGCGCGCCGCAAAAGCGGCGTCGCTGACGCGGCGACCGGCGACGAAAACGCTTTGTGCGCGGCAGTCTTCCAGCGTGTCGAGCACAACCAGATCGGCGCGCCAGCCGGGCGCAATCAGGCCGCGATCTCTCAGGCCGAAGGCGCGCGCCGCAGAAATCGAAGCCGCGCGGTAAATCGCCAGCGGCTCAACGCCGTGCGCGATGGCTGTACGTATCATGTGGTCAAGATGGCCATGCTCGGCGATGTCCAGCGGATTGCGGTCGTCCGTGCACAGCGCAAGGAAGGGCGAATTGCGCTCGGTGATGATGGGTATCAGCGCTTCAAGATCCTTGGAGACTGAGCCTTCGCGGACCAGAATGTGCATGCCTTTGGATAGTTTTTCGCATGCCTCATCGGCGCTGGTGGTTTCATGATCTGTGCGAATGCCCGCTGCCAGATAAGCATTGAGATCATAGCCGCGCACCAAGGGCGCGTGGCCGTCCACATGGCCGTCGCGAAACGCTTCCAGCTTTGCCATACACGCCGGGTCGGTGTGGATAACGCCGGGATAGTTCATGAATTCGGCCAGGCCGATAACGCTGGGATGGTCCTTGAAGGGCAGAAGATCGGCGATTTCCAATTGCGCGCCTGCGGTTTCCATAGCGGTTGACGGCACGCAACTGGACAGCTGAACTTTCAGGTCCAGCAGAAGGTGGGGCGAGGCGTCGAGAAAATACTGAATGCCTGCTGCGCCGCACACATTGGCTATTTCATGTGGATCGCAAATCGCCGTGGTGATCCCGCGCGGGGTGACGCAGCGGTCAAACTCAAACGGTGTGACGCAGGAGCTTTCGATATGCAGATGCGTGTCGATAAAGCCAGGCACAACGATGCGGCCTGTGATGTCGATTTCTTCATCGCCGTGATAGGCTTCATGCGTGCCAACGATCATGTCGCCGACAATGGCAATGTCACCGTCAATCAGGTTTCCCGACACAAGATCGAAAAACCGGCCGCCCTTCAGCACGATGTCGGCTTTGACAGCGCCATGGCCGGCCTTGATCATGTCTGACAATGGTTTTTGGTGCATGGGGATTCCGACAAATCAGTTTTGTGCAGCGCACCGCGTTTCGCACACCAAGTCAACTGCGGCGCCGAGGCAGCGCTTGAAAATTATACAAAATGGGACTCAACTAAGGCCAGTTTCGTATTGGGCTAAGTCCAAACTTCGGTTGGCGTTTTCCGCGTCTGGAATGGCCGGTTCAAACATGCCACACAAGGGGTACCGGAGGATGATTGTCGATGTCTCATGAGCCAAAAATCAACTTGAACGCCCGTGTCGGTGACCATGTCGCCAAGACCACCTGTTACATGTGCGCATGCCGTTGTGGCATTGATGTGCACATCAAGGACGGCAAGGTTCGTTACATCGAAGGCAATCGCGACCACCCTGTCAACAAAGGTGTTTTGTGCGGCAAGGGCAGTGCGGGCATCATGCAACACTATTCACCCGCACG
>JBAUIL010000342.1:0-2774 GCA_049682915.1 Ahrensia sp.
CCAGCCCGCCCTGCGCCTTTTTCCTAGAATATCTGGTCCTATCAAACGCCAATTTAGTCAAATTAATAGGTCCTGACCCTAGCTATCGCTGGCGGCCAACTCTGCTTTCAGCGATGCATCCACATCAATATAGGCTTCCTGGCGCGCGACACTCCAATATTTGATATCGTCGAGTGCAATCGGCTTGCCGGTGACCGCGCAGCTGACAAATGTGCCCGGTGACAACACGCGGAAGTCGGCATCCAGATAACGGATTTTAGCCTCGCTTGGCGTTGGCAAGTCGTGAATATTCATCGCTACGATCCCTGTTTGACTTCTACTTAGCGCCTGCCGAACATTCGTTCAATGTCTGCCAATTGCAGTTCGATAAATGTCGGGCGCCCATGGTTGCAGGTGCCGGAGCCGGGCGTGGCTTCCATCTGGCGCAACAGGGCGTTCATTTCGTCCACCCGCATGCTGCGTCCCGCCCGTACAGAACCGTGGCACGCCATGGACGATGCAACCCGTTCGATGGCATCACGCAGCGCCAGCGATGTGCCCGCTTCCGCCAGTTCATCGGCAATATCGCGCACCAGTCCCGCGGCGTTGCATTCACCCAGCATGGAGGGCGTGCCACGCACCGCAATCGCGCCGGGGCCGAACCCTTCCAAAATCAAACCCAGCGCGGCAAAGGCATCAGCCTGCGCCAGCAGCCGCTCGGCATCTTCGGCGGCCATGTCAACAATTTCAGGCACCAGCAGCATCTGTGCGGGGATGGTCTGTTTGGCATCCAGTGCATTTTTAAGCCGCTCATAAACAAGCCGTTCATGGGCGGCATGCTGGTCGACCAGCACCATCGCCGTTTCGGTTTGCGCAACGATATAGGTGTTGTCGATTTGCGCGCGCGCTGCGCCCAAAGGGTGCTTCTGTATAGGCGCGGACTGCGTTGTTGGCTGTACCGGTTCTTCGGCGCGGGCAGACGGTGCAAAGCCGGTCTGCGGCGTTTCCCCAAAGCCCATATCCAAAGGGTGTTGCCAACCCTCGGGCGGGCGCTGCGTGTTTTGGAATGCCGACGAGGGCGAAGGTGAAGGAGAGGGCGCGGAAAATGCGGCCATCGCGTTGCGCGCATCATGGGTTGATGCGCGGATGCCCGATGTGGACAGGGCACGCCGGATGCCGCCGACGATCAACGAGCGGACCAAACCCGGATCGCGGAAACGCACATCGGCCTTTGCCGGGTGTACGTTCACGTCCACATCCGCTGCGTGCGTCTCGATGAAGATGACCGCAACGCAATGCCGGTTGCGTGCCAGCATATCGGAATAGGCGCCGCGCAACGCGCCCAGAATTTGCCGGTCCTTGATGGGCCGTCCGTTGACATAGGCATATTGCTGCAAGCTGTTGGCCCGGTTGAACGAGGGAAGGCTCACAAAACCGCCGACGCGGACGCCTTCGCGCTCCTCGGCAAATTCGACCGCATTGTCGATGAAATCCTGACCGATGATCTGCGCGATGCGCGCGCGTTGCCCGTCCCCATCAGCGCTCTTGGCACGATAGTCCAGCGTGCCGCGATCATTGCCGGAAAGCACAAAGCTGACCGCTGGAAACGCCATCGCAATGCGCTTGACGACGTCACTGATCGCGGCGTTTTCGGCTTGTGCAGTCTTCATGAATTTCAGCCGCGCCGGTGTCGCATGAAACAGGTCGGCAACTTCAACAATCGTGCCGGGATTGGCCGCCACAGGCAGCGGGCCGTCCACCACACCACCATTGACGTGGATAACGTGTCCCTCGGTCGCAAGGGCCGGGCGCGAGCGAATGGAAAGGCGCGCCACCGAGCCGATGGAGGGCAGGGCCTCACCGCGAAAGCCAAGCGTCGCAATCGCATTCAGCCCACCATCGAGCTTGGAGGTACAGTGGCGCGACACGGCCAGCGCCAACTGGTCCGGCGCCATGCCGTGGCCATTGTCGATCACCCTGAGCAGGCTTTTGCCGCCATTGGTGGTGGCAATCTCAATGCGCGACGCGCCGGCATCCAACGCGTTTTCGATCAATTCCTTGGCAGCGCTGGCGGGCCGTTCAACGACCTCGCCGGCGGCTATCTGATTGATCAGTGTTTCATCGAGTCGCTTGATTACCATGGGGCCAAAATAGCGATTGCCGGACCATATGACAGGGCAAAAGATGCAATTGCTGTTGATTTTGACCGTTGGCGCAATTGCATCACATTCATCGATGATGGATAGGAGAATTGCAGCGGCGAAGATGCTGCTGTGAAAAACTGGAGATAACGATGCGCCGGATGACACAGCGATTGATTACAGGGGCGGTTTTGGCGGCAACGCTGCTCGCAGGCGGCATTGCGGCCCATGCACAGGAAGTCACGCTGCGTTTGCATCAGTTTCTGCCGCCGCAATCCACCGTGCCGGCCCAATTGCTTACCCCCTGGGCGCAAAAGGTTGAGCAGGAATCGGACGGCCGCATCAAGATCGAAATGTTTCACGCCATGGCGCTGGGCGGGCGTCCGCCGGAATTGATCAGTCAGGTGCGCGATGGCGTAGTCGACATCGTCTACACTTTGCCGGGCTACACGCCGGGCACGTTCCCGCGTGTTGAACTCGTTGAGTTGCCGTTTATGGGCACCGACGCGGAAACAACCTCGCGCGTTTATTGGGACCTGTATGATACCGAAATGCGCGACACCGATTTCAAGGATTTCCACATTCTGGCGACATGGGTGCACGGCCCCGGCGTACTGCACACCAAAGGTGAGGCGGTGACATCGCTCGACGATA
>JBAUIL010000343.1:0-12903 GCA_049682915.1 Ahrensia sp.
CCCAATGGCCGTAATATCAACCGCAATTGCGGCTCCACCGACACCGCCTCGCTGAGCCGCAAAGTGCACGAGGTACGCGCTGATCTGGGCATTGCGCTGGATGGCGACGCCGACCGCGTTGTGATTGTGGATGAACGCGGCCAGATTATCGATGGCGACCAGCTGATGGCGATGATCGCCGAGAACTGGCACGATGATGGCCGGTTGACCGGTGGCGGCGTGGTGGCAACGGTGATGTCGAACCTCGGCTTTGAACGTTTCCTTGGCGCCAAAGGGTTGGAATTGGCGCGCACCAAGGTCGGCGACCGCTATGTGGTCGAACATATGCGCCAGCACGGCTATAATGTGGGTGGCGAGCAGTCGGGCCACATTGTGCTGACTGATTATGGCACCACGGGTGACGGTTTGATTTCCGCGCTGCAGGTGATTGCCTGCATCAAGAATACCGGCAAGCCCGCCAGCGAGGTGTGCCGCAAATTTGAGCCAGTTCCACAGGTCCTGAAAAACGTGCGTTATAGCAGCGGTAAGCCGCTGGAAAACGACAAGGTCAAAGCGGCCATTGAAGATGCACGGCTTGATCTCGGCAATTCCGGCCGCCTCGTCATTCGCCCATCAGGCACCGAACCACTGATCCGTGTGATGGCCGAAGGCGATGATTTGCGTCAGGTTGAAAAGGTCGTAGACGGCCTGATTGACGTGATTTCCGAAATGAAGTCCGCCGCCTGATTGCAGTTAATTGTCGAATGTAAGCCGTCAGGGAAACCCGGCGGCTTTTTTCGTTTTGGCTTCTCAGATCCGGTTTTTGGTTAAAAAAGCTGGTTAAACGATACGGTTAAGCCCGTTTTAACCATTTGCGTCGATTATTTCACACAGAATTGTGGTGGCCCGGCTTTGTCCATAGGGCGCGAAAGGAAAGTTCTATGAGAAGTTCACTGAAAATTTTGTTGGCAACAACTGTAGCGGCGACGTCATTGACCGGTGCTGCGCAGGCTGCGGACATGGCTATTCCTCAGGTCATCGAGGCACCAAGCTATGTTGCGCCGGTTCACAAGCCTGCGGCTGCCAATTCTGGTTGGTACCTGCGTGGCGATCTCGGCTACTCATTCAACAAGTTTGAAGACGCTGACTACATCACTTATGGAACCAATGCCCAAAATGCAGATGGTTTGCTGCGTGGCGATCTTGATGATTCATTCCTGATCGGTGGTGGTGTCGGCTTTCAGGCAACGGATTATTTCCGCGCTGACCTGACACTGGACTACACAGCTGAGGCTGACTTCCTTGGTTACACTGAAGGCACTTGTACACGCGGCGGCGTTGCTGAGGCGTGTCAGTCCGAAGACAAATCAACCTACTCCGCACTGGCTGTGATGGCCAATGCTTATGTTGATCTGGGTACGTATGGCCGCATCACACCGTATGTCGGTGCTGGTATTGGTGGAGCCAATGTTGAGTGGGGCAGCCTCGAAAACTGTATCTCCGGCGGCACAGACCAGGATGGTTGCGTGACCCATGATGGCCACAAGGAAATGCGCTTTGCCTATCAGCTGCATGCAGGTGCTTCAATCGACGTGACGTGTAATACGGCTGTTGATCTTGGCTACACCTACCGTGAAATTCAGGGCGGCGGCATGTTCAAATATGCTGAGTTTAACGGCTTTGGCACAGGCCCCGGCTTTGACAATGGCATCAAGAGCCATCAGCTGAAAGCCGGTCTGCGTTACAAATTCGGCGCCAACGAATGTAAGCCGAAACAAGAGATGGTGCATTACCAGCCAACACCGATGCCTTCGCATCCGGTTTACAAATAAACCAGCGCTCATAATTATCGAAAAACCCGGTCGCAGAGCCGGGTTTTTTGTTGAATTAATTTTTATGCTTAACCAGCGCTTAAGGCTTGTCGTTAATAGTGTGTCTAAAGGTGTTTTATGCGCCGGTGTTTTGCTTAGTGAGAGTATTGTGATGACCAACTTCAAACGAGTATCTATGGCGGTGATCGCACTGTCGCTCGCCATGCCGGTGGCCCACGCGGCTGACCTTGATCCGATTTTCGCCGATGATGCCAACAAGCTGCGGCCCGCTGAACTGGGTTCAGGCTGGTATCTGCGCGGTGACATTTCCTACACGTTCGATCGCGAGCAAGAAGGCGGATTTGAATATACGCCTGATGTTGGTGTTCCGACCCGCAATTTTGATCTTAGCGACAGTGCTGGGTTCGGCGTTGGCTTCGGTAAGAAAATCAATGAGCTCTTGCGGGTAGACGTAACCGCAGACCGGATTGCCGGGTCCAGCGAAGAATATTATGGTACACGCGGCTTTAGCGGCACGCGTACTTTCACCTATGATTATCTGGATGCCGGCTCCATCGTTCAGGGTGAAGCAAGCGTTCGGTTCGACCGTTACGGAAACATGATCGGCAATAGCTGTAATGGACCAAATCAGGCCACATGTGCGGCTGCTGCTGCGATCAATTCGAATGCCATCGGTGGTCATGAAAACATTGATCTGAGCTATTCAGTCTACAACGTGATGGCGAACGGCTATATTGATTTGCCAAAGCAGGGCAAGTTTGGCGCTTATGTCGGTGGCGGCATCGGCGCTGCGCGGCCTGTGGTTTCGCTCAATCACACGGTAACTTGTGCGCCTGATGATGCCTCTAGCTGTTCATTTCCCGGTGGTGGTGTAGGCGAAACAGTTGAGGACTTTGAGCTTGTCAATGATGAGTACTCCAAATGGCTGGTATCTTACTCAGCAGCGGCTGGCGTTACCTACGATTTGACAAACAATATCGCTTTGGACCTCGGCTACAAATACACCAAGGTTAACGATATGGAGTCGGTTCTCGATGGCTCCAATGTCAGCAGCACCTTGCTGGAAGGTTTGGATACGTCGCATAGCGTACGTTTGGGTGTCCGGGTCTCTACCTGGTAATTTAAGCTGAAAATCAACTCTTCAAAGCCGCCTCCGGGCGGCTTTTTTGTGTGCTGTGATGTTGCGACGCAAAATTCACTTGACGGCCATCATGCGTGGGTCTACGTGCCGCGGTGGGACACCTCTCCCCAACGAGAGGCTTTCTATCTGGAAGGATAGCCACATGGCACAGATAACGACACCGGACATCCGTCCGACGAACCCTAATTTCTCTTCAGGCCCCTGCGCAAAGCGCCCCGGCTGGTCCGCTGACCAGCTCGACACCGCAGCGCTAGGCCGTTCCCACCGCTCTAAAATTGGTAAATCAAAGCTCAAGCAAGCCATCGATATGACGCGCGATGTTCTCGGCGTGCCCGCTGATTACCGCATCGGCATCGTACCGGCTTCTGACACCGGCGCAGTTGAAATTGCGATGTGGTCTCTGCTTGGCGCTCGCGGCGTCGATATGGTTGCTTGGGAAAGCTTTGGCGCGGACTGGGTGACCGACGCGGTCAAGCAACTCAATCTGGACGATTGCCGGACCATCAAGGCTGACTACGGTTTGCTGCCAGATCTCGCGACAATCGATTTCGACCGCGATGTGGTCTTTACATGGAACGGCACAACGTCCGGCGTGCGCGTGCCCAATGCAGACTTTATCCCGGCTGACCGGGCGGGGCTGACCATTTGTGATGCAACGTCGGCAGCATTCGCGCAGGACCTGGATTTTGCCAAACTCGACGTTGTGACTTTCTCTTGGCAGAAAGTGCTGGGCGGCGAAGGCGCGCACGGTGTGCTGATCCTGTCGCCGCGCGCGGTTGAGCGGCTTGAAAGCTACGCGCCCGCTTGGCCGTTGCCGAAAATCTTCCGCCTCACGAAGGGTGGCAAGCTAAATGAAGGCATCTTCAAGGGTGAGACAATCAACACACCGTCCATGCTGTGTGTGGAAGACTATATTGACGCGCTGAGCTGGGCGCAGTCACTGGGTGGTGCAAAGGGTTTGATCGCACGGGCGGACGCTAACTTCGAGGCGATCCAAAGCTTTGTTGACAAGACACCATGGCTTGAAAACCTTGCGGTTGATCCGGCGACACGGTCCAACACCTCGGTGTGCTTGAAAATCACCGATCCTGACGTTGCCGCGATGAGCGATGATGATCAGGCAGCGTTTGCCAAAGGGTTGGTGTCCAAGCTTGACGCGGAAGGGGTGGCCTATGACATCGGCGCTTACCGCGATGCCCCGTCTGGCCTGCGCATTTGGGCTGGCGCGACGGTGGAGACTGCCGACCTTGAGGCGCTGATGCCGTGGGTTGAGTGGGCCTTCCATGCGCAAAAAGCAGGGCTGGCAAAAGCCGCCTAACCTAACTCAGCCCGGCGCATGCCGCCGGGCAATCTCCCCAATTTCTGAATTTTATGGAGGCCATCATGGCTGCACCACGCGTACTCGTTTCTGACCAATTGTCTGATACCGCTGTTCAAATTTTCAAAGACCGCGGCATTGACGTTGATTTTCAACCCAACCTTGGCAAGGACAAGGAAAAGCTGCTCGAGATCATCGGCAATTATGATGGCTTGGCCATCCGGTCTGCGACCAAAGCCACCGAGAAGCTGATTGAGGCGGCGACCAATCTCAAAGTGATTGGCCGTGCTGGCATCGGTGTGGACAATGTGGATATTCCGGCGGCATCGCGTCGCGGTATCATCGTCATGAACACGCCTTTCGGCAACTCCATCACCACTGCGGAACATGCGATCACCTTGATGCTTGCGGTGGCGCGGCAAATTCCGATGGCGGATGTTTCCACCCGTGCGGGCAAGTGGGAAAAATCGAAATTCATGGGTGTTGAGATCACCGGCAAAACGCTTGGTTTGATCGGCGCGGGTAATATCGGTTCGGTGGTCGCCAGCCGGGCGCTTGGCCTGAAAATGAAAGTCGTGGCGTTTGATCCGTTCCTGTCGGAAGAGCGGGCGCAGGATTTGGGCATCGAAAAGGTTGAGCTCGATGAGCTGTTTGGCCGTGCCGATTTCATCACGCTGCACACACCGTTGACCGACAAGACCAAGGGCATCATTGATGCGGCGGCGCTGGCGAAGATGAAAGACGGCGTGCGCATCGTCAACTGTGCGCGTGGCGGTTTGATCGTCGAAGCGGATCTGGCCGAAGCCATCAAGGCTGGTAAGGTTGCCGGTGCTGGTATCGACGTGTTTGAAATCGAGCCTGCCACTGAAAACCCGCTGTTTGATCTGCCAAACGTGGTTTGCACGCCGCATTTGGGTGCATCCACATCCGAAGCACAGGAAAATGTGGCGCTGCAAGTGGCCGAACAAATGAGCGACTATCTGCTCAAGGGTGCTGTCTCCAACGCGATCAACATGCCGTCGATCACCGCGGAAGAAGCACCTAAGCTGAAGCCGTTTGTGAAGCTTGCGGAAGTTTTGGGTGCCTTTGTTGGCCAAGTGACCGAAAGTGCGATCAAGGAAGTTGAAATCCTTTATGACGGCGCACCGGCTGCCATGAACACCAAGGCGCTGACCAGCGCGACGCTGGCTGGTTTGATCCGTCCGCAAGTTGCAGACGTCAACATGGTGTCCGCGCCGATCATGGTCAAAGAGCGCGGCATCCGCGTGTCGGAAGTGACCCGCGACAAATCCGGCGTGTATGATGGCTATATCAAGCTGACGGTGACCACCGCCAATCAAACCCGCTCGGTCGCGGGCACAGTCTTCTCAGACGGCAAGCCGCGCTTTATCCAGATCAAAGATATCAACCTGGATGCCGATATCGGCCAGCACATGGTCTACGTCACCAACAAGGACGTGCCGGGCATGATCGGCCACATGGGCACAACCTTCGGCCAGCACAACGTCAACATCGCCAACTTCCATCTGGGCCGCAAAGCGGCGGGAGATGATGCAATCGCGCTGCTGTATGTCGATGCACCGGTCGCCGAAGAAGCGCTGGCTGATCTGAAAAAGCATGACGCGATTTTGTCTGCCAAGCCATTGGTGTTTGACGTTTAACTGTCGACACTATGTGTTGCAAAGGCGGGTCGAAAGGCCCGCCTTTTTTGTTTGATATCACCATTTTTTCAAAGGCTGGAACTTAACAAGACGTTAAACATTGTAACCGTTCACAAAATGAGGTTACGCCATGAACGAGTTTATTTACGCATTACTAGTTTTAGGTTGCTCTCACAATCTGGATGTGTGTCGTGAGGCAACCGCGCAGCCGATGATTTTTGAAACGAGTCAGGCATGCGAAGCGAGCGTGCAGACAGCGTATCTATCAGTCGACGATTTTCCTATGGCTGTTGCTCAATGCATCCCGCTCGAAGCCAGCAGCTTTAATGTCAATTCTGAAACAGAGTGGTTTTTTGCAGCCGACGGTTCTCTGCAATTGCAGGTTCTACCGGAAACGACCGAGGTCGCCACTCTTGACGTCAATGAAACGCTGGCAACTTCCTCATTTGGAGCACGCGACTATGAATAATGTGGCAATGAATAACCTTGCATTTGGTATAATGATAGCTGCAGCCAGTTATGCCGCACTACTGATCGCCGGATAAGAATTTCAAGGACGATTACGCCTTTGCCGCAACTCCGCTTAACTAGAAAATCCACCGCTTCGCAAATCGTAACATTGTCCAAACAAGGGATAGAACGGCGATAGCAATGGCGGCGCCGATAATCTTATTCGCGATCGCTTTGTGGAAGAGCCAGCGCTGCTGCAATTCCGGCTCAGGGTCCAAATATGGTAGACCCGCAAAAATGCCGTCGTAAACAAATCCCGCCACCAGCATTGCGGCTGCTAAGATCATCAGGCGTGCTGGCGTTACCATGGCTAGTCTTTCATACTCTGGCCCGCATGCGCTCCGCTAGCATGATGCCACCGATCACCAGAACCAGAGCGACGCCATGGTGTGAGCCGAAGGCCTCACCCAGAATGATGATCGCTAAAATGGTGCCCAGCACTGGCACTAGATTGATGAACAGGCCTGCCCGGTTTGGCCCGATCAGCTCAATACCCTTGATGTAGAAGACCTGCGCGGCGATAGCCGGAAAGATGGCTGTGTAAGCGGCGACGGTCCAGCCTCGCACATCGGGTGCGATGCCTTGTGGCGTGGATAATTCCCACATGGCAAATGGTATGGATGTGATCATCGCGGAAAATGCCATCACCACCATCAGCGATTTCCAATGCACGGCGGGTTTGTATTTCAGCATGATTGAATAGGCCGCATAGAAAATGCCTGCGAACACCATAAACACATCGCCACGGTTAAACTGCAAGGCCGCCAGCCGTTCGAACGATCCGTTGGATGCCACGACAATCACGCCGAGCAGGGTCATGGAAAAGCCGGCGATTTGGCCAAGCGTGACCTTGGTGCGGAAAAACAGAAAATTACCGATAAAGATCAGCAGCGGAATCGCAGCCTGCTCAATGGTGACGTTGATGGCTGAGGTGTGGTTGAGCGCGGAATACAGCGTGATGTTGAACCCGGCAAAGCCGACCACGCCATAGGACATCAGCATGGGCAGGTGCTTTTTCAGCGTTTCACGCTCCGCCCATGCCTGACGACCGCCGATGATAAGCAGCACCGAGAACGCCATCAGCCAGCGCAGCATGGTCAATGTCATGGGGGAGACATGGCCGACCGCCAGCTTGCCTGCAACGGCGTTACCGGCCCAAAACAGGGTCGTGAAAAACAAGAGCGCGTAGGCCGCAGAGTTATCAGATTTCAAAATGCACTCATTTCATGGCGTTGCTGGGCGTTGCATGGCTGATCGAGCGGACAATTGCCAGAAAAAACAGGGGAGACGCCTAAAAGTTGGTGTGTGACACTCGCACTTCGCGCGTTGCTTCTCTATACCCGCCGGGGTTTGATCATTCCTGATGCAAAAGATTTATCGGAGAGTTCGACATGAGCAATGTCGTAGTTGTGGGTTCCCAATGGGGTGACGAGGGCAAAGGCAAGATTGTTGACTGGCTGTCAGAGCGCGCCGATGTGGTGGTGCGCTTCCAGGGTGGGCACAATGCAGGCCACACGCTGGTCATTGATGGCACCAGCTACAAGCTGTCATTGCTGCCGTCCGGCGTGGTGCGCGGCAAACTGTCGGTGATCGGCAATGGCGTGGTATTTGACCCGCATGCCTTCGTTGCGGAAGTGGCGCGGTTAGCCGAGCAGGGCGTGACCATTTCAGTCGACACGCTGATGATCGCTGAAAACACGCCGCTGATCTTGTCGCTGCACCGTGAGCTTGATGGCTTCCGTGAGGATGCGGCGTCCAATTCAGGTACTAAAATTGGCACTACACGGCGCGGCATTGGCCCTGCCTATGAGGACAAGGTGGGCCGCCGTGCCATTCGTGTGATGGATCTCGCCAATAGCGAAACATTGCCGGCCAAGGTTGACCGGTTGCTCACGCATCACAACGCGCTGCGCCGTGGCCTTGGCCATCCCGAAATCGCCCATGAAACAATCATGGATGAGCTGACATCGGTGACCGATCAGATTTTGCCTTATATGGACAAGGTCTGGAAGGTGTTGGATGAACAGCGCCGCGCGGGCAAGCGCATCCTGTTTGAAGGTGCGCAGGGCACGCTGCTGGATGTTGACCACGGCACCTATCCGTTTGTGACATCGTCCAATGTTGTGGCGGGGCAGGCGGCGGCGGGTTCGGGCATGGGGCCGGGTGCCATCGACTATGTGTTGGGCATCACCAAAGCCTATACAACACGCGTCGGCGAGGGGCCGTTCCCGACCGAGCAGATCAACGAGGTGGGTGACCATCTTGGTACCGTTGGCCATGAGTGGGGCACGGTGACGTCGCGCAAGCGCCGCTGCGGCTGGTTTGATGCTGTGCTGGTGCGCCAAGCCTGCGCCATCAACGGCATCACCGGCATTGCGCTGACAAAGCTGGATGTGCTGGATGGTCTTGATGAGATCAAGGTCTGCGTCGGCTATATGCTGGACGGTGAGGAGATTGACTACCTGCCCGCCAGCCAAGGCGCGCAGGCGCGCGTAGAGCCGATTTACGAGACGCTGGAAGGCTGGGAAGGCACCACTGCAGGTGCACGGTCCTGGAACGATTTGCCCGCACAGGCGGTTAAATATGTGCGCTATATTGAAGAACTCATCGGCGCGCCGGTGGCGCTTTTGTCGACCAGTCCTGAGCGGGATGACACAATACTTGTTACGGACCCGTTTCAAGACTAAGTTGAGTTTAAGCATAGAGTAACGAGCGGACTGAATTCATGGCAGATTTTTCTGCGGTAATACGCAACGCACTGGCGAAGGTTGATGCGACGGACCCGGCGGCGCGCCAGGTAATTTACGACAAAGCCCGCGCGTCGATTACCCGCAAAATTGAGTCTTTGCCCAAGAAGCCGCCCCAAGCGGTCATTGATGCCCAGTTTGAAAAGCTGGACAAGGCCATCGAGGAAATCGAAGCCGATCACGAGCCTGCTGATGATTTGGCGGATATTGCGTCCGCCGACGAAGTGGCTGAATACAACCCGTCCGGTGTTGAACCTGCCGTTGACGAGCCGGTTGAGTTGCCCGTTGAACCGGAGCCTGTGGTTGTTGAGCCTTCTGTTGACCCGCTGGCAGAGGTTGAGGCGTCCTCGGATGACGTGTCTGAGCCGGTGATGGATGCCGGTGCGTATGACGAATTGATCGCCCGCGATGACCGTGCAATCCCCGATATCGACGTGCCTGACGAGATGCCCGATGACGCAGGTCCGCTGGCGGATGAGCGCGATCCTTTGCTGGATATCATTGATGATACGGGCATTCCGGACAGGGCACCCTTGCCGGACGCTGCGTTTCCTGACGTGAACGAACGCTTTGACGCGGGCGCTGATGATGCGGTTGAGCGCGCGATTGCCGCCGTGCCGGAAGTCGAAGAAAGAGCGTTTGATTCGGTGGCGGCTACCGACAGCACTTATGGCGGCGAACCCGAAAAACCCGGTGCCCGCTGGGGCCTGCTGGGTGCCATTGCAGCGTTGGCAATTGTGATCGGCGGGGTCGGCTATGCTGCCTACGCAAACCAAGACGTGCTGAAGAGCCTTTTTGCTTCGGCGAGCCAAGAGGCTTTGTTGGAAGACGAGTCCGGCTTGCCGGTACGTACAGTGCCGTCAACGGTTGTTGAGCCTGATAGTGGCGGTGACGCAGCTGCGGAGACTGAAACAGGTGCCGAACCAGCCGTTGAAGCGGCCACCGAACAGGATGGCGTTAACAAGTTCACGCAAAGGCTGACAGCGGATGGCGTTGAGGTGGACGACGGCCCGCTGGAGGGGACACCGCAGCTTGGCGAGGGCAGCAGCGTTTCCACCCAGAGCGAAGGGCTTGGGACCGAACGCGCTATAAGTGATGCGCAGCAAGCTCCGGATGCGGCACAAGGTGACCCGGCAGTTGCCCCTCTGCCGGTGGGTCAGCGGGCGCTGTTTTACGAAGAGCGTACAGGAAGCCAGGCGGGAACCTCATTCCCCGGCGCGGCAATCTGGTCTGTGGTGCAGGAAGAGCCGGGCGTCGGCCTGCCGCCGGAACCCGCAATTCGTGTTGAATCGAGCGTGCCCGATTTGGGTCTGGTGCTTGAGTTAGTGATCAAGCGTAATGGCGACACCACCTTGCCAGCCAGCCACATTGCTGAATTGTTCTTTCGCGTGCCCGATACATTCGAAGGCCGTGGTATTGCTGATGTGCAGCGGTTGACGTTGAAAGCGTCCGAAGGCGACCCCGGCAATGCATTGATTGCCGTGCCCGCACCCATCGACACCAATATTTTCCTGATTGCATTCAACAATGCCGATACGGCCGTGTCCAGCAACACGACTTTGCTCAAAGAGCGTGAGTGGATCGACATTCCCATGCAATATATCAGCGGGCGGCGCGCGCTGATCACACTTGAAAAAGGCTCTGCCGGACGCGACGTCTTTGACGAAGTGTTTGCCTATTGGGAAGCCAACCCGCTGTAGGGTTCTGATTGACGCCACAAAAAACCCGCCAATCGATCTCGATTTGGCGGGTTTTGTTTGTGTGCGAAACTTGGCTTAGCCCGCGTGTTGCAATTGCCTCGGCGGTGCTGACAGTTCAGCGGCTGCGGCAACCATGGCTTCCTGGACTTTTTCAAAGGCGCGCACTTCGATCTGGCGGATGCGCTCGCGCGACACGCCGAATTCAGCCGACAGGTCTTCCAGGGTTACCGTATCTTCAGACAGGCGGCGTGCTGTGAAAATCCGTTGTTCACGCTCGTTGAGCACGCCTATGGCTTCGCGCAGCATGGTGCGGCGGTGGTCCAACTCGTCTTCTTCAACCAGCATGTCTTCCTGGTTTTCGCTGTCATCAACCAGCCAATCCTGCCACTGGCCGCTCTCGCCTTCTGAGGCCTTGATTGGCGCGTTCAGCGACGCGTCACCGGACAGCCGCTGGTTCATTGAGCGGACATCTTCCTCGGTGACTGACAGGTTTTTGGCAATTGTCGCCACTTGGTCGGGTGTCAGGTCGGCATCGCCGAGCGCTTGAATTTTGTTCTTTGCTTTGCGCAGGTTGAAAAACAAGCGCTTTTGATTGGCGGTTGTGCCCATTTTGACTAGGCTCCATGACCGCAGCACATATTCCTGGATCGACGCCTTGATCCACCACATGGCGTAGGTTGCCAGACGGAAACCGCGCTCTGGGTCAAACTTCTTGACCGCCTGCATCAAGCCGACATTGCCTTCGGAAATGACTTCGCCCACCGGCAGGCCGTAGCCGCGATAGCCCATGGCAATCTTTGCCACGAGGCGCAAATGGCTGGTCACCAATTTGTGCGCAGCGTCGGTATCGTCATGTTCAAGATAGCGCTTGGCCAGCATGTATTCTTCATCTGGCTGAAGCATGGGAAAACGGCGGATTTCTTCCATATAGCGTGAAAGACCGCCTTCGCCTCCAACGAGGCTCGGAAGTGTATTCTGGGCCATTGAGCACCCTTTCTTTTCGTTTGCCCCCGCACGATTGCGGCAAGCATGCGACATCAGTGCCAAAAAGCGCACCTGTCGCGTTGGTCACGAGCTACAGTGTAAATGGGGATATTTTATGATGATTTCAAGAAATGTTAAAATCGGTCACAGTTGCGCAAAACTGCGCATGATTTGCGCCATATCGTCTGGCTCATCGGCTTCAAAGCGCATCAATTCGTCAGTCGCGGGGTGTTCGAAGGTCAATGCGCGTGCATGCAATGCCTGACGCACAAAACTGTGCAATTGCCCGGCGAGGGGTTCGGGTAAAATATTGATCTTGGTTTTGAAGCCGCTGCCATAGACACCGTCGCCGACCAGCGGATTGCCCAGATGTGCCATGTGAACCCGTATTTGGTGGGTGCGGCCCGTCTCCAGCGTGCAATCAATCAAACTGGCTATCGGGTCTCCGCCGTTTTGGGCGCCATAGCGTTGAAGTAATTCGTAATGGGTGACCGCATGGCGTGCGTCAGGCTGTGTTTCTGACACGACGGCCTGTTTGGTGCGGTCACTGCCGGAACGGCCCAGATGGGTTTCGATGGTGCCGGCCATCATGGGCGGTGCGCCCCACACAATGGCCCGATAGATGCGCCGCAATTGGCCGGTGCGCCCGTGGTCGGCAAACTGCGCTGAAAGATGGCGGTGGGCGTGATCGTTTTTGGCGACCACCATGATGCCGGTGGTTTCCTTATCCAGTCGGTGCACGATACCGGGGCGTTTGACGCCGCCGATGCCCGACAGGCTGTCCGCGCAATGGTGCAGCAGCGCATTGACGAGCGTGCCGCTGTGGTTACCCGCGCCGGGATGCACAACCAGGCCCGATGGTTTGTTGATGACGATCAGATCATCATCTTCGAAAATGATGGTGAGCGGGATGTTTTCCGGCTCCGGGTCGGGGTCTGCCAAATCAGGGATGGTCAGTTGCGCGCGGTCATCAGGGGCGATTTTGCGCTTGGGCTCCTTGACCACCTCATCATTGAGCAACACTTGCCCAT
>JBAUIL010000344.1:0-4695 GCA_049682915.1 Ahrensia sp.
CATGACCTGAGCGCGTTGGGAAAAAGCAGTCTTGCGCCAATCCTGATAAGCCAAATCGGCATTCTCGACTGCGCGCTCAACATCTTCTGGCGTGTGGGCGGTTAGCTTGGCATTGGGTTGGCCGGTAGCCGGGTTCATACTGGTAGGCATGGCGCACGATCTCTTTCATTGAGCGTTAGTTCAACGCAGTCAGTAGCTTTTAATGTCTGCATTATCCGATGATGCCGTTGGGTCGTCTTTGCGCAAAGCCTGCAAGGCATTGTCGATATCGGCGATCAACGGTGCGATGTCACCACCACGGTTCGCACTTTGGCGCGCTTGAAGTTCGCGCTTCATGCCTTCCAAGGCTGCCATGCGATCTTCGACGGGCTGCGAAGAGATGAGCGTCGCGCGAATATCTGCTGTCGAAATTGTCTGTGCAATTCCTGTGGTTTCCTCAGCGCCGCCAGCGTTAGCCGGGTTGGTGCCTTCATCATCATTTTGCATGAGCAACTCCTTTATTGCCTAACACGGGAACCACTCGTGGGTTCCAACGTTACTCATGCAAACATTGTGAGGGGCAAAAAGAATGGCAGGCTACACCGAAGGCACAAAAGTCGAGTGGGACTGGGGCGAGGGCACCGCGCAGGCGAAGATCGTCACCGTTTACACCCGTAAGATCACCCGAAAAATCAAAGGCACTGATGTCACCCGTGAGGCCAGCGAAGAGGAGCCCGCTTATCTGCTGGAACAAGACGATGGCGACGAGGTATTGAAGTCCCATTCGGAAGTCAGGAAAATTTCATGAAGCGTCTATGGGCGCAATTTGGTCTCATCAAAGGATTGATCACAGTGCCCGGCGCGATTGCGCTGGTGTTGTGGCTGATGGCATGGCCAACCTTGAGCGCAGATATCTGGTATGACGCCAATGCCAAGCCGCCGTTAAACGGGTCTTTGGATATCAGCCTGGGAACCGGGTTGAATGTGCTCACCACCATTGCCACGGCGTCGATCACCACGCTTAGCCTGGTTTATTCCATCGTGCTGGTCGTCTTCACGCTGGCTGCGGGCAACATTGCGCCGCGCCTTTTGCAGCGGTTCACCAAGGATCGCGTCAACCAAGTGACAGCGGGTTTGCTGGGCGGCACTTTTTTATATGCGCTAACCGTGCTGCACCAAACCGATGCGGGCTTTGTGCCATCCATATCGATCGCTTTTGCGATGCTGTTGAGCGTGCTGACGGTGCTGCAATTGATTTTTTTCGTGCATACGGTGTCGCGCAGTGTGACCATCGATGAAGAAGTCGCCGCCATTTCTGAACAGTTGGAGCACCGGCTTGAGCGCATCATCAAAGACAACCAAGAGAGCGAAGGCGATGAGCGGCGCTTTGATGAGCAGCGCCTCAAAGGCGACAGCGTTCACCATGTTTATGCGCCCGTGCCAGGATACTTGACCACCATTGATGCCGCCAGCATTTGCCAAGCTGCCAGCGTCGCTGACACGATTGTAAAGATCACGGTCAAGCCCGGCACGTTCCTGCTCGACGGCCAGCCTTTCGCATCTTTTCAGGCGCAAGACCTTGATGATGAAACAATCGAGCAAGTGGATGCGGCAATCACCGAGAATGTCTTGTTTTCGTCGTCGCGTGGTTCGGAAAACGATATTGAATACACAGTGGATCTGCTGATTGAGATTGCGCTGCGCGCTTTGTCGCCGGGCGTCAACGACACCTACACAGCGATTGCCTGCGCGGACCGCTTAAGTGCGGCTTTCCGCAATGCGGTGCGCTATGATTTGGAAAGCCAGATCGTCAGCGATGATGATGGTGTTGTGCGCATGGTCATCGCCGGCGTCAATATTTCAGACTTGCTCAACACCGCCTTCAACCCGCTGCGCCGCGCCGCTTCCAGCAACGCGCTTATGCTGCAAAACCTTGGCGATGCGCTGGTGCGTTTGCACGCGGTAGCCAATGACGACATCAAGCCGATGCTGCAAGAGCAGGTCGAATTGCTGATTGCGGGGTATCGCCAATCGGACCCGTTGCCGGGTGATCTGGAGTTTTTGCAGCACCGTTTTGCCGATATCATTCAAGCGAAAGGATAGTCACCCATGGCGTCTCAAAAACCTCAAGACCCTCTAACTTCAGACCAGCCCCAATCCGGAGAAAAAGTGCCGGAACCTGGCCGCATTGTCGCCAGACGCGTTGGCCCGGTCGGCTGGTTTGTTTTCGGATTGGCCGTCATGGCGGTCCTCATTCTCGTGATGATGATCTTGCGTTAGTTGTCCCTTTAGCGCCGCATCACGTGTACAGAAATCAAGTCACTTTAAAGACAACAAAAAAGTGGTTTGGCAGCAATGCCAAACCACTTTGTGTCAGGTCTCAGTTTTGATGCAGTGTCAGAGCGAGGCGAGCCACTCGTCCACTTCCTTCTCGGCTTGTTCTTTTGTTTTGCCGTATTTTTGCTGAACTTTGCCAGCGAGCTGCTCGCGGTTGCCTTTGACCTGATCAAGCTCGTCATCGGTCATTTCACCCCATTTTTCACGGGCAGAACCTTTGATTTCAGTCCACTTACCTTCGATCTCAGTCCAATTCATTGTTGTCTCCTTTTCTGTATGTGAACAACAATCTGGTGTGGATTTGGTTCCGACAAAAATGCGTCAAAGCGCGGTATTGTCGGATTGGTCCACCGGCACGCTGATCAGAACAGGACCCTGCTGTTGTGCTGCATCGCGAAGCGCGTCTGAGAGGGGCGTGGCATCATCGACGCCAATGTGTGCCCAGCCAAATGACTGTGCCAAGGCACACCAATCTGGGTTGTCGACCCGCAGGTCGGAATGGCTGTCGTGCTCCTTGTCCTGCTTATGCTCAATCAGGCTATAGGCATCATCAAACCAACCGATAACTGTAAGGTTGGCACCCAGACGCTTTGCGGTTTCCATTTCCTGAACGTTCATCATGAAGTCGCCGTCGCCACACAAAGCGTAAACGCGTTTGTCGGGATTGAGCTGCGCAGCAGCGATGGCACCGGGCAGGGCGACACCCATGGAGGTATAGCCGTTTGTGATCAGGCAAGCCGCAGGATTTTGGGCGGCAAAACACCGGGCCATCCACATTTTATGCGCGCCCACGCCCACAAACAAAATATCGTCAGCGCCAAGCGTTTCATTCAAAGATTGGATAATCGCGCGCGGCGAACGCGCAGTATCGCCCGCTGTCGGCTTTTTGGCAGCATGAATGGCGGTGCGCATTTCTGCCAACATGGAGCTGTGTAAATTGAGGCCCTGTTCCGCAAGCATAAGCGTCATGGATTGGATGGATGCGTCAATGTCGCCGACAATCTGCAGACACGGCTGGTAAGCTCGCTCCAATTGGGCAGGGTGCGCGGACACATGGATCAGCGGTCGGTTCGTGTCGTTGTTCCACTTGCTGGCTGGGTATTCAACCGGGTCAACCCCGATGGCCATTATGAGGTCCGCACGATCCAAGGCGTCTTGGAGGGGGTCATCTTCAGGCACGCCAAATGTTGAAAGGCTGGACGGGCTGTGTTCGTCGATGATCCCCTTTGCCATCATGGTTGTTGCAACGTGAAGCTGCGTGACACCGCTCAGGCTGCGAAGCGCATTGCCCGCATTGCTACGCACCGCCTCCGCGCCAATGAGTGCTATTGGATGGCGCGCGTTTTCCAGCAGTTCGACCGCGCTCTCTATCCCCTTTGTTTGGGCGATTGGCGCTTCAAATGGTTGATGGGGGATTGGCTGCAATTCTGCGCTTATGTCCTGGCCCGCCACATCTTCAGGCAACACAATGTGCGCCACACCAGGCTTCTCACCAAGCGCTTCACCAAAAGCTTGAGACACAATCTCACCGATCATCTCCGGCGCTGTGATCGTTGCCGTCCATTTGCAGACGGGTTTGAGCATGGTGCCGGTATCGACAAGCTGATGGCTTTCTTTGTGCATGCGCGACGTTGCACCTTGCCCGGTTATGGCGATCACCGGGCAAAAATCCAGATGAGCAGTGCCAAGCCCCGTAGCCAGATTGCTTGCCCCCGGACCAAGCGTCGCAAGACAAATCCCTGGGCTGCCCGTCAACCTCCCAGCGGCTGCGGCCATGGCTGCAGCGGCTTGCTCATGCCGGGTCATGACAAAGTCGATTGATGATGATTTGAGTGCGAGCATCAAATCCGCATTTTCTTCACCGGGCACACCGTAAATGCGCTCGACTCCGTTGGCTTCAAGGCAAGCCACCATGTAGTCTGCTGCGCGCATGTTCACGACACACCAAACGCAACGAGTGCGTCAGCAACCTTCAGGAAACCCGCGCGGTTTGCGCCGCGCGCATAATTGACGGGTCTGTCACCATCGCGCTCGCCTGCATGCTCTACGCATTTTCCATGGATCATGCGCATGATCTCTTCGAGCCGCTCGGCAAGCTTCGCGCTGTCGCCCATTTCAAAAGCAGCATTCTGGCTCATCTCCAAGCCTGACAGGGCGACGCCGCCCGCATTGGCTGCCTTGGCCGGTCCAAACAGAATACCCGCCTCCTGGAAGGCCGCAATTGCCGCATTCGTGCACGGCATATTAGCGCCCTCGGCAATCGCCACAACGCCGTTGTCGATCAACTGCTTGGCTGCTTCCTCATCCAACTCGTTTTGCGTGGCGCAGGGCAGGGCGATGTTGCACTCAAGCGTCCATGGCGCAGTATCGGGTTTCCAC
>JBAUIL010000345.1:0-2227 GCA_049682915.1 Ahrensia sp.
AGACGCTGGAACTGGAAGAGCCCGGCCTCGACCGGCTTATCCGCGAGGGCTACGGCCTGCTGGAACTGATCACCTTCTTCACCGCAGGCCCCAAAGAAGCCCGCGCCTGGACCGTCAAGAAAGGCTCAAAAGCCCCCCAAGCCGCTGGCGCCATCCACACCGACTTCGAAAAAGGCTTCATCCGCGCGCAGACGATTGCCTTCAATGACTACGTCACCCTAGGCGGCGAAACCGCCGCCAAAGAAGCCGGTAAGGCGCGTGATGAGGGCAAGGAATACGTGGTGCATGATGGTGATGTGATGCTGTTTAAGTTTAATGTTTGATGTTTGATGGGGTTTGAAGGACGGTAAACTTATCGGAGACAAATAGTTAAGCGGATCGGCCTGGTTCAGGCATTCGTAGGGCTGTGCCTTTCGGAGCCTTGGTGTCAACAAAACGGATACAGCGACTTTCACGAGCCACAGATGCAATTGAAATTACTTATCTTAACGGGATATCCGAAAGAAATACCCTATTCTCTGGATTAGTAATTCCCTCCTCCTCCATCATATCAACGAATGCTTCGTAAACAGCATAACCATTTACCGATGGGCCGATGATCACTCGATCAAGAATATCGTCCACGTCAATCCAATCTACACTATGTTCTTGGTTGTTCCTTAAAGGCAGCTTGTAGACTGTCTGTGGCTCACCCTGGATGACCTCACGACCTTTTTTAACAAAATTACTTGGATGCATTTGAGGAGAATGAATTACGCGCCATTCCTGCTCTTCCCTGAACCCAGGGTGCTTGCTGCCGAGGGCAGTGAAATGAAGAATGTTGAACACAGAATTTTTGACTGTGTTTCTTTCCAAGCTGCTAACGAATTCATCGTTATCAACGATGCTAGCGACTACCCCAGCAAATTCTTCCGAAAAACCTTCACCATCGACGTAAGCTATGGGTGTGGAGAAAACATTTATCGTATTTTCAGTTCTGAAGAATGGGCTACCTTTAATCACGAGTGCGACGCCGGAGTTACCTCCGTAGGCTCTCCACATAGATAGCCTGCCGATCTTATCTTCGCTTTCGTGATGTTTGGAAATACAACTAATATACGTATTATATTGTATATCATGAAGCCAATTATCAAACATATCGGCAATTTCTGTAACAATGCCTAAATGTTTTTTTTCAAGAAATTCTTTCAGCGTTTTTCCGTTTTTATTGTTCCAGTTTTCTATTAACAGGTTCGTGCCATGACGGACTTCCATGTAATCATTCATACAAGAAATTTTCCGCATCCAGATTTCGCGTCTCTGAATGATATTCATTGCGACCGATGCGGACGTGTAGTGCACAAATCGCTGTTCGCTACTGACTGCTCGCAATAACTCCCGCGTTGCGAACGGGTTAAATATCTTCATCAATTTGATTTCATTTGGATCAAGCATCTTATCCTCATTGACTTGGCCTCAATTAACCTGAGGCATTCGCGCCTCTTAGACCTCGACTCCGGTAAGTCAAATGACATCAATCAATAGTTCATTGAATTGTGAAAGGTGTCATTGTGGGTTCAGAGCAAACATCAACCGACCCTAGCCCCTCACCCATCCACCAATATCCGCCGCGCCTTGGAAAAATAGTTCCGGCGGGCCAGCACGGCCATCACGAACACGGTGGTCACCATCAGCATCCACGGCCCGATGAACCAGCCGAGATAGGCCAGCGCAAAGAAGATGGCGCGGAGGCCGGCGGTGAAGTGGCGGCTGGCGATGATGTTCATTTCAGCGGCGGCAAGTGCGGCCTTGTCGCGCGCCTCGGCTGAGCCATTGTCGCGCATCGGCACGGCACCCACCAGAATGGAGCAATAATTGAACAGCCGGTACGCCCAACCAAACTTGAAAAACGCGTAGACAAAAATGACCGTGACGCCGAACACTTTCAGCTCGAACAGCTGGCGTGTCACCGCGTTGGAAATCGGCAGGTCGCGATAGATTTGCAGCACTTGGTCCGTCGCGCCGAGCAGCGCAAAACAGCCACCGATCGCCAGAATGGACGCCGTGCCAAAGTAAGCCGCGCCATTTTGCAGGCTTTGCATGATCTGCGTGTCAATCATGCGCAAGTCGCGCCCCGCCATTTCCAGCATCCAAGCGCGGCGGCGCTCCGCCATGAGAAAGGACAGCGAGTGTTTGCGCACCGGCGAATAGTCATTGACGATCTCAAACACCAGCCAGGCAATGAGGA
>JBAUIL010000346.1:0-3153 GCA_049682915.1 Ahrensia sp.
CAACCGCTGAAAGCTGCCGACAACTCGGTGATCATCCGGCGTGGCGATACGTTGTGGCAAATTTCGCGGCGCGTGTATGGCCGTGGCGTGAAATACACCACGATCTACAATGCCAATGTCGACCAGATTCGCGATCCCAACCGCATCTGGCCGGGACAGATTTTTGCGGTGCCCGAAAAGGCCGACGCCGATGAGAGCGACGCGGTGCAAGGCAACTGAAGCCTTGAAGAAGAGGCTTTCATCGTTTATCGTCGATATACGATGAAAGATGCAGATATCGATTTGGCGGCACAGATGGGTGCGCTTGCGCACCCCGCCCGCCTTAAAATATTGCGCTGGCTGGCGCGCCATGAGCATTGCCGTTGCAAGCAGGTTTGTGATGCGTTGCCCTTGGCGCAATCAACCGTCTCCCAGCACCTTAAAGTGCTGGTGGAGGCTGGTTTGGTGCGCTGCGAGCGCAGAGGCACCGCCTCTCACTTCATCATAAACCGGCCAGAGCTCGATGTGCTGGCTCAATCGACAGGTCTTTTCGTGCAAGCCTGTTGCACGCCTGGAAGCGCAGAAGAAAGCCACCCATTTTGACCCAAGAAAAAACCGTTTCCGCTGACGGCGACACCGCACGCACCATCGCTAATCTTTGGCCTTATATGTGGCCAGCCGACCGTCCCGACTTGAAGATGCGGGTGGTGTGGGCTGGCTTTTACCTCATTTTGTCAAAGCTCGTGCTGATACTGGTGCCCTACGCCTTCAAATGGGTAACCAATGCGCTCAATGGAGAGCTGACGGCGGCACAATGGATCCCGGCGGTTCTCATCACGCCATTGATGTTGGTCATCGCCTATAACGTGTTCCGTATCGTCAATGTGGCGTTTAACCAGTTGCGTGATGCGCTGTTTGCCAGTGTGGGCCAGCATGCTGTGCGCCAATTGGCCTATCGCACCTTTGTGCATATGCACCAATTGTCATTGCGGTTTCATTTGGAACGCCGCACCGGCGGGCTGTCACGCATCATTGAGCGTGGCACCAAGGGCATTGAAACCATTGTCCGGTTCACCATCCTCAACACGGCACCCACGGTGATCGAGTTTGGCTTGATCGCCATCATTTTCGGCTTCACCTATGGCATCGAATATGTCGTGGTCACCGGCGTAACGGTGTGGCTGTACGCTTGGTTCACCATCCGCGCGTCCGATTGGCGCATTCAAATTCGCCGTGACATGAATGCCTCGGACACAGAAGCCAACACCAAGGCGATTGATTCTCTGTTGAACTTTGAAACCGTCAAATATTTCGGCAATGAGGAAATGGAGGCGCGGCGCTTTGACAAATCCATGGAAGGCTATGAGCGTTCGGCCACCAAGGTCTGGACCTCGCTTGGCTGGCTGAACTTCGGCCAAGGCCTGATCTTCGGCGTTGGCTTGTTGATCATGATGGCGTTGAGCGCGCGCGCGGTGCAAGCGGGTGAGCAGACGCTGGGCGACTTTGTGTTCATCAACGCCATGCTGATGCAACTGGCCATCCCGCTCAACTTTATCGGCTTTATCTATCGCGAAATCCGACAGGGTTTGACCGACATTGAGCAGATGTTTGACCTGCTCGATGTTGCATCAGAAGTGACCGACAAGCCCGATGCCAAGGCTTTGGCGGTGCGCGATGGCACGATCAAGTTCGACAATGTGCATTTTGCCTACGATCCCAACCGGCAGATTTTGCGTGGTGTGTCGTTTGAAGTGCCACCGGGCAAAACAGTCGCCGTCGTCGGCCCTTCCGGTGCGGGCAAGTCGACCATGAGCCGGCTGCTGTTCCGGTTTTACGATGTGCAACAGGGCAGCGTGACCATTGACGGCCAAGACGTGCGCGATGTCAGCCAAAAAAGCCTGCGCGCGGCCATCGGCATGGTGCCGCAAGATACCGTTTTGTTTAACGACACCATCGCCTACAACATTCGCTATGGCCGTCCCGATGCGAGTGAGGAAGAGGTGATCCGCGCCGCCGAAATGGCACAGATCGGCGACTTCATCCGCGCTCTGCCGGATGGGTTCAACACGATGGTGGGCGAACGTGGGTTGAAGCTGTCGGGTGGTGAAAAGCAGCGCGTCGCCATCGCGCGCACTATTTTGAAGGCCCCGCCAATCCTGATTCTCGATGAGGCAACGTCAGCCTTGGACACAGCCACAGAGCAGGAAATTCAGGACTCACTGGATATCGTATCCAAAGACCGGACAACGCTGGTCATCGCGCACCGGCTGTCCACCGTCATTAGCGCCGACG
This sequence comes from Ahrensia sp., assembly GCA_049682915.1. GTDB lineage: Bacteria > Pseudomonadota > Alphaproteobacteria > Rhizobiales > Rhizobiaceae > JBCDLI01. Next base: position 2,272 of record JBAUIL010000346.1, read on the forward strand.
AAATCATCGTGCTGCGTAATGGTGAAATCGCCGAGCGTGGTGACCACAATACGCTGATGGCCATGAAAGGCGGACTGTACGCGAAAATGTGGGCGCGGCAATCTGAGGCAATCGAAGCCGAAACACGATTGCGCGCCGCCCGCGACAATGATGAACTGGGCATTATCGAGCGCAAACGCCCCCAATAGCTTGTCGCTGAGCCATTGCGCCATGGGTACGGCTGGCTTATGTCAGCGTTAACCTGCGCAAACAGCCAAAGAGCCTAAGAAATGACGTTGATCGACACCATCAAAAAGGCCCTCGTGCCCGTACACCGCGAAGGGTGGCCATTTGTCGGCGCTTTTTTCGTCGTTGCAGTGCTCATTGGCATGATCTGGGATCCGTTGTTTTACATCGGCTTGGCGCTGACGGCGTGGTGCGCCTATTTTTTCCGCGATCCGCAGCGCGTCACGCCGCTCAACGATGATCTGGTAATTTCACCCGCCGATGGCATCGTCTCTGCCATCGGCCCGGTCGTTCCGCCAGAAGAGCTGGGTTTGGGTGATGCGGAGCGGTTGCGCATTTCCGTGTTCATGAATGTGTTTTCCGTCCACATCAACCGTGCACCGGTGCGCGGTAAAATTACCAACGTTGCCTATAAGCCCGGCAAATTCGTCAATGCGGACCTCGATAAGGCCAGCCGCGAGAACGAGCGCAACGGTATTGTGATTGAAACCGAACACGGCCCGATTGCCGCGGTGCAAGTGGCAGGCCTCGTTGCGCGGCGCATCCTGTGTTGGGTTGAAAAAGACCAGCCAATCGCCGCCGGTGAGCGCTTCGGCCTGATCCGCTTTGGCAGCCGCGTGGACGTTTATCTGCCCGATGGCGTCAAGCCGCAGGTGG
>JBAUIL010000347.1:0-7140 GCA_049682915.1 Ahrensia sp.
ATTGCCTTTTCCGAAATCAGAACGGACGCGTCATAAGCTGTCAGACCGGACGCAATGAAACGCGCGCGCTTCTCATCGGGCAATTCAGGCAGATCAGCAGCCAAAGTTTCGATGAATGCATCGTCAAATTCCAACGGCAGCAAATCGGGATCGGGGAAATAGCGATAGTCATGCGCTTCTTCTTTTGATCGCATGGACCGCGTTTCGCCTTTTACCGGATCGAACAGCCGTGTTTCCTGGTCAATCGTGCCGCCATCCTCAATAATCGCGATCTGACGGCGCGCTTCATATTCAATCGCCTGGCCGACAAAGCGGATGGAGTTGACGTTTTTGATCTCGCAGCGGGTACCGAACGCGCCGCCGGGCTTGCGCACTGACACGTTGACGTCCGCGCGCATCGAGCCTTCATCCATATTGCCGTCGCATGTACCGAGATAACGCACGATCTGGCGCAGCTTGGTCAGATAGGCTTTGGCTTCATCGGATGAGCGGATGTCGGGCTTTGAAACGATTTCCATCAAGGCCACGCCCGAACGGTTCAAATCGACATAGGACATGGTCGGGTGCTGATCGTGCATGGATTTGCCGGCATCCTGCTCCAAATGCAACCGCTCAATGCCGATTTCGACTTCTTCAAAATTGCCTTGCTTATCCGGTCCCACAGCAATCTGTACCTTGCCCTCACCGACAATCGGTTGCTGGAACTGAGAGATTTGATAGCCCTGCGGCAAATCCGGATAGAAATAATTTTTTCGGTCAAACACTGAATATTTGTTGATCTGCGCCTTCAAGCCCAAGCCGGTGCGCACGGCCTGCTTGACGCATTCCGCATTGATGACGGGCAACATGCCGGGCATGGCTGCATCGACCAGTGATACGTTGTTGTTTGGCTCGGAGCCAAAATTAGTGGACGCACCGGAGAACAATTTGGAATGCGAACTCACCTGCGCGTGCACTTCCATGCCGATGACGATTTCCCAATCATCGGTTGCGCCGGGAATAAAGCGTTTCGGGTCTGGCGTGCGGACGTCAACAAGTGTCATGGTTCAACTTTGGCCTTTGAGTGTTTGCCAACTTCTTTAATCAAGCGGCGCGTAAGCGCAAGCATGATGTTTGATCAAGATCAAAGCACTGTTGCGCTTTGGCTCTATTTTGGAATCACAATATGAGGAGCCAGTTATGAAATTTCCAGCACTGTTTGCCACTTTGAATGCACGGGCGGAACTTGTGGACCGCATGGCGCGGGCTGTCGGCGCACATAAGGGGCTGCTCGACAATCCATCACGCGCCGCTGTTACCCGTCGTGCGGTGTCGCGCTGCGGTCAGTGTGACCAAACCGAGGCTTGCGAACATTGGCTGGAAAACAATCCGGTTGCTGACCACGCCCCTGACTATTGCCGCAATCGCGACCTGTTTGATCGGTTGTCGCGCGACATTGAGGCTGACTTGGCCCCACAATCATAGAACCTTATTCCCTCCTCCCAACCAACTGCCGGGCATCCTTGTGATCGCCCGGTTTTTTTTGCGCTAGATTGTGCCCAGCACGTTGACTGAACCATTCTCATCAATGGTGAAGAAGACGATTTCGCCGGAACGGGGGAATATGCCGGTCAGCGCTGTAATGTTGACCTGATGGGTCACCAATACCAAGGGCCTGGCTGCGGGGCGCTGTTGCAGAAAATCCCGCAGAGCTTGGGTTTGTGGAAGCGATTGGCTGCGGTTTTGGAAAAATGAGTTTAGCGGTTCAAATTCAACTGCATCGCCGATAGCCAGCAGCCGTGCCGTTTCTGCGCAACGGCACCATTGGCTGGTCAGAACTTCTGCTTGTTCAATTCCGTTCTCACGAAATGTAGCGCCGATGGCCCGCGCTTGGTCCCTGCCCTCATCCGACAAATTGCGTTGGGTCGCGCAATTGCCGATTTCAAATCCGGCAGGGTCACCGCCGCCGGGCGCCAAAGCGTGCCGCATCATTGCGACGGCCCTGCCTTCAGCAAGTGCACTCCAAAGTGCAGCGTCCGGGGCGTCTTGGGCACGTGCAGGCAAAATAGAAACTACCACCAGCAAACTGCAGGCGATGAATTTAACGATCAAAGTCCATGTTTTACGCATGGACGGAGAGATAGCTCCCCTGCTCGTCGCTTCAAGTGTGCGATGCGCCTACCACCATTTTGTCGCGCTAAAACGACCGGCGGCCTGCTCGATCACATGCGCAGTCTTGAACAGGGTTTCTTCATCGAACGGCTTGCCGATCAATTGAAGGCCAAGCGGCAGGCCCTTGCTGTCCAACCCGGCGGGTACAGAAATGCCCGGCAATCCCGCCATGTTCACGGTTACCGTGAATACGTCGTTGAGGTACATTTTAACCGGGTCTGCAGCCATTGCCTTGTCGCCAATCGCAAACGCTGACGATGGTGTTGCCGGTGTCAAAATAGCATCAACGCCGTCGGCAAACACAGTTTCAAAGTCGCGCTTGATCAAGGTGCGAACCTTCTGCGCGCGCAGATAGTAAGCATCATAATAGCCTGCGCTGAGCACATATGTGCCGATCATGATGCGGCGCTTGACCTCGGCACCGAAGCCTGCGGCGCGCGTTTTCTCATACATGTCGGTGATGTCATCACCGGCAACGCGCAGGCCGTATTTAACGCCGTCATAGCGCGCCAGATTGGATGAAGCTTCGGCAGGAGCGACGATGTAATAGGCCGGTAAGGCATATTTGGTGTGCGGCAAAGAAATATTGACGATTTCAGCCCCGGCCTCTTTCAGCCACGCAATGCCCTGCTCCCACAAGGCGACGATTTCAGCATCCATGCCGTCCATCTTGTATTCAGCTGGAATGCCGATTTTCATGCCTTTGACCGAACCGCCGAGCGCGGCCTCATAGTCCGGCACTGCGATGTCAACCGACGTGGTGTCTTTCGGATCAACGCTCGCCATGGATTTCAGCATAATGGCCGCATCGCGCACATCGCGGGTGATCGGGCCAGCCTGGTCCAGCGACGAGGCGAACGCCACAATGCCCCAGCGCGAACAGCGCCCATAGGTTGGCTTGATGCCGACTGTGCCGGTCAACGCAGCCGGTTGGCGGATGGAACCGCCGGTGTCTGTGGCTGTCGCACCAGCACACAAACGGCCCGCAACAGCGGCAGCGGACCCGCCCGACGAGCCACCGGGCACCAGCGCCGTGTCATCGCCCTTGGCTTTCCAAGGGTTCGTGACTGGGCCGTAATAGGATGTTTCGTTGGACGATCCCATCGCGAACTCGTCCATGTTCAGCTTGCCGAGCATAACCGCGCCGTCATTCCACAGATTTTGGGTGACGGTGCTTTCATATTTTGGCTTGAAGCCATCGAGAATGTGGCTGGCGGCTTGGGTGTGATAGCCCTCGGTTCCAAACAGGTCTTTAATGCCCAGTGGAATGCCCTCAAGCGCGCCCGCCTCGCCTTTGGCGATCTTTTCATCCGACACTTTGGCCCAGTGGCGCGCATTATCCGGCGTTACTTCGATATATGCATTGAGCGCATCTTTTTGCCCCCCGATCGCTTCCAGATAGGCGTCGGTCAGCTCGACTGCGGTAATTTCTTTGGCCAGCAGTTTTTCGCGCGCTTCGGCGATGGTCAATGTCGTCAGATCAGTCATCATTCATTCTCAATAGGTCGGGCAAAATAGTATTTGGCGACGAGCCAATGTGTTTGTTCAAGAGGATCGGTTTCGCTTCCCGGTTTTGGGGGTGCCACGTGCACTACACCAGTTCCTTTTCATAAAACCGGTTGTACTCGCTGTCGGGATAATCCAGCACGGCGCCGCATTGGGTGTAGCCGTGGCGCTCATAGACCCGCCATGCCGGCTCAAAACCCGGCGTTGAACCGGTTTCAAGCACCAGCTTTTTCAAGCCCAGTTCGCGCGCTTTGGCTTCAATCGCATCAATGATCGTGCGGCCCAGACCGGAGCCACGGATAGCGGGACGCGTGAACATGCGCTTAATCTCGCCTAGTTCCGCACTGTGCTTTTTCAGTGATCCCATGCCGATGGCCGCGCCTTGACGGTCACGGACGACAAAAACACTGACACCTGGCTCCGCCATTTGCTCGGCGGTCAACTGAAACTGAAATTCAGGCGGCGAAAGCGGACGCATATGCGCGTTCAACTCTTCAACCATCGTCCGCACATCATCCTGCAGCGGGCTTTCCTGACGTACAGTTACAGCCATGGGCGTTATTCCACCACTTTCGGCACTTGGAAGAAATTGTCTTCTGTGACGGGCGCATTGCTGACAATGTCAGCCGCTTTATTGCCATCGGTCACCGCATCTTCGCGCAGGCGCATGGAGACGGACACGACCGATGTCATCGGTTCGACGCCATCAACATCGACTTCATTGAGCTGTTCAACAAAGCCGAGGATTGTATTCAGTTCGCCTTCCAGGTTCGCCGCTTCCTGGTCGGAAACAGCAATGCGCGCAAGTTTTGCCACGCGCTTGACGGTTTGAGTATCAACAGACATGGAAATCTCCGGAATTCGGTAAGCCAGCCTATAGCGGTCACGGCGCAAGGGCGCAATATGAGTGCACCGCTTTGCGTATTCAAGTTTTGGCTAGGGTCAGGACCTATTAATTTGACTAAATTGGCGTTTGATAGGACCAGATATTCTAGGAAAAAGGCGCAGGGCGGGCTGGTGGCCCGTTCAAGCCTTTTGACGACGAAGATCGCAGTCCTAACAAACGTCCAAAGGATGGCATTACTTTGATCGGTGGATCGCGTTGCAAGACCTTGAAAGGCAACAGCCTTCCTGCGGTCTTGCGCCTAACCACCGAACAAATTAATTGCCACCAATTCAGTCAAATTAATAGGTCCTGACCCTAAAGCCATTCCGGTTGAGGTTAGACCAATCAAAGCATCAGCAAACGCGTTTGCGCGCAGCGCAAGGCAGCGACTGCTGATGCAACCACAACCCGAAATGCTCTATCCCAAGTTTCCGCTTTCTATTGGCCGTCCAACAGTTAAAACCTGCAGCCTCCATCCAACGACGAGAGCCCCATGAACCAGTTTGTCGATATCACTGCGTTGGCGCAGCATGTTGAGAAAGGCCAAACCATCGCGGGGCTCGACTTGGGCACCAAAACAATCGGTCTGGCCGTTTCAGACACGACGCTTTCGTTTGCCACTCCCCGAACAGTGATCAAGCGCAAGAAATTCACGATTGACGTTGGTTTGCTTTTGGATGCGTTACGAAAAGACAATGTGGCGGCAATCGTGTTGGGCTTACCAGCCAATATGGACGGCACTGAAGGCCCCCGCGCCCAGGCAACGCGCGCTTTTGCCCGCAATCTGGCCCTGCACACAGATCTGCCGATTGCGTTGTGGGATGAGCGCTTATCAACTGTCGCCGCAGAGCGCGCCTTGTTGGAACAGGATATGAGCCGCAAAAAGCGCGCCGAGCGTATCGATAGCGCTGCCGCGACCTTCATTTTGCAAGGCGCATTGGACCGGCTTTATTCGGCAGGTTCGGCGGCAGATTGAAGTGTTGCCGACGTTTCCTGATTACTAATATCGCTGTCTTGAGCCGTCTTGCGGTTTTGCCACCAGGCTTTGATTTGCTTGCGGCGGCGAAAAGCGAAAATGCCGAAAATCAGGAATGTGTCGACGATGCAGGCTCTGATCAATAGTTTTACAACCGTGTCATAATCGAGGTTCAGAACCGAGCCGTAGATTGCAAACACCAACTCATGCATGTCGCGTGAGAAGAAAAGCGTGCCAAGATTGATGTCATTATATGACAAACCGAACCACGCCCAGAACAGCGACATCGGCAAAAACCAGAAATAGAAAATGTAACGCATGTCAGCCAGCCGCCCGCGTGTTGCCCGGCAGCGTGGCCAACCACGACGCATGACGTACGCGCTCATTCAAAGGCAGCGGGCCGAAAGCATTTTTACGCTTACGCTGGCTGTCCAACCAGTCTGCATGGATACACGTCAGCCCCGCCAGCGCAGCCAACAACATAGGAATTTGCGCGAGCAATATCGCCTTGGTCATCATCTGTGGCGAATCAGCCAATTGCTGTAAGGCAGCGGCACAAAAGACAAGCGCGGCGGTGTTAACGGCGGCGACGGTGGCGATCTGGTTGTTCATGACGGCTCCTAGGGTGCCGCCATCGTTGCAATCATCAATTGCACAATCAATGGAAACCATTTGTTAAGGTTAACGGCCGGCGATAAACCGGGTTACACGAAAGAAATTCCATGCTTGCCATCTTCCAAACAATCGCGCCCATTTTTTTGATCATTGCGCTTGGCATCGCGCTGCGCCGGACACCCGTATTTGACGATGCATTCTGGACAGGCTTGGACCGCATGGCGTTCTATGTGCTCTATCCGGTCCTGCTTTTTGTAACCATCTTGAAAGCTGATTTCGGCGCGTTGTCGATTGCGCCTGTGTTTTATTCCATCTTCTTGGGCTGGGCTGCTGTGGCAGCCGTCACATTGGCCCTTTGGCCGGTTTTGCGAGCGCGCGGTGTCAGCGGCCCCACCTTTTCGTCGGTTTTTCAGGGCGCAGTGCGCTGGAACGGCTTTGTTGCGCTGACAGCGGCCTACAAGATGTTTCCGCCGGAGGGCGCGGCAATGGTGGCTCTGATCATGGCTGCCATCATAATCCCTATCAACGTGGCAGCAGTTACGGTGGTTATCCGCTTTTCAGACAATCCGGGCAGTTCTGCGCACATAGGCACAAAGATTCTTCTCAATCCCATGATTTTGGGCGTCGTCTTCGCTCTGCTCGTCAGACAATTGCCGTTTGGTGTGCCTGAAATCATCACCGATGGGTTGGATCTCATTGCGCGCGCGGCGCTTGGCATGGGGCTGCTGGCCATCGGTGCCGGGCTGAACCTTAAAGCAGCGCTGCGACCATCGGCGCCAGTGTGGATTGCGACCGTGTTCAAGCTGGCGCTCTACCCTGCAGTGGTGATCGCGTTTGCAATTTTACTTGGTCTGCAAAGCGATCAGTTAGAATATCTGGCGCTGTGCGCCGCGGTGCCAACGGCGATGAACGGCTATGTCGTGGCGCGGCAGATGGGGGGCGACGCGCCAACCTATGCCGCCATTGCGACAGTGCAAACAGCGATTGCTTTTATATCCATACCCGT
>JBAUIL010000348.1:0-9779 GCA_049682915.1 Ahrensia sp.
ACGATGCTGTTTATATCGAGAAATATCTCAGCAAGCCGCGCCACATTGAGGTGCAGGTCGTCGGTGACGGTAAAGGCAACGCCATCCACCTAGGTGAGCGCGACTGCTCGCTGCAGCGCCGCCACCAAAAAGTCTGGGAAGAGGCCAACTCGCCCGCGCTGAACGTCGAACAACGCCATGAAATCGGCATGATTTGCGCGAATGCAGTTGCAAAATTGGGCTACCGTGGCGCGGGCACGATTGAGTTTTTGTATGAAGACGGCGAGTTCTATTTCATCGAAATGAACACCCGCCTGCAGGTTGAGCATCCTGTGACGGAGGCAATCACCGGTATCGATCTGGTGCACGAGCAATTGCGTGTTGCATCAGGTGCCGGTCTGTCGGTGACGCAAGATGAAATCACCTTTAACGGACATGCCATTGAGTGCCGTATCAATGCTGAGCATGCGCGCACATTTGTGCCCTCACCGGGCCTAATCAGCCATTATCATACGCCGGGCGGCCTTGGCATTCGCGTTGATTCCGGTGTGTTCGCTGGCTACCGCATCCCACCCTATTATGACAGCCTGATCGGCAAGCTGATTGTGCATGGCCGCAATCGTGTCGAATGCATGATGCGCCTGCGCCGCGCGCTGGATGAATTCGTCGTCGACGGCATTGAGACAACCCTGCCCTTGTTCCGTGATCTGGTTGATAATCCTGATCTGGCCGATGGAAATTACGACATTCATTGGTTGGAAAAATTCCTCGCTGAAAAAAGCTGATGGCGCGTGGTTCCGACCGCAAACGGCAAGATGAGCTGACGCCGCAAATGCTGTTGAAGGCCTATTCGATCGGCCTTTTTCCCATGGCAGAAAGCGCCGACGATCCGAACCTGTTTTGGGTTGAACCCGAGATGCGCGGCGTTATCCCGCTTGACGGGTTTCACGCGCCGCGCAGCCTGCGGCGCACCATGCGCCGGGGCACCTTCGAGATAAGACGCGACAGCTGTTTTGACACGGTGATGCGCAAATGCGCGGAACCTGCGCCCGACCGCCCATCAACCTGGATCAACGAGACGATTTTAACGCTCTACGGCCAGTTGCACGCCATGGGGCACGCGCACTCGGTTGAAGCCTATCACGATGGTGAACTTGTCGGTGGCCTGTACGGCGTCAGCCTGCGCAGTGCTTTCTTTGGCGAAAGCATGTTTTCACGCATGCCGGACGCATCCAAGGTGTGCCTGCTGCATCTGGTCGATCATCTCAATGAGCGGGGCTTCAGGCTGCTCGACACGCAATTTACCACCGAGCACCTCAAGCGCTTTGGCGCGGTCGATATTCCCAAAGATGACTATGAGCTGGTGCTCATCAACGCCATGCAGCATGACGCGGAGTTTTAGGCGTCACGATTGTTGCGGCGGCGGAATTTCTGATTCTTGCTTGCAGCGCGTCAGCCACACATCATAAACCGCATGTTCGACCGCGTTCAGGCCGGGGCTGTTTGAAAACATCCAACCGGTGAAAATACGGCGGATCTTGCGGTCCAGCGTAATCTCGTCCACTTCAACAAAGCTGCTCGGCCCGGGCGCTTCTTGCCTGTCGCGCGCATTGCACACACGTGGCGTAATCTGCAGCGCACCAAACTGCACCGTCTCATCGATGTAGACATCAAAGGAAATGATGCGCCCGGTGATCTTGTCGATACCGGAAAACTCCGCAATCGGCTGAGGGATCTTTTCCGCAAAAGCAGGGGTTTGCGCAGTACAAACAGCGCCCGCGCACAAAACCGCCGCTAAAGATTGTTTAATGAGTCGCATGGTCATGGCCGATATCCTTAAGCCCCGATATGGCCAAAACAGGGTCAACAAGCCGTTAATTTATCGAAAATCGCCGCAATTAGCTGCCCGGAGTCCATGCATCATAATCGCCGGTCACCGTTGGGCGGCTTTCGGGGTTCAGCATTGAACCTTTCGGACGGTAGGCTCGCGCCGTTCCAGTCAGGTTCTCCTGATGTGGCTTTTCCCACTCGCGCGGCGTGTAGCTTTCCTCGCTCGGCGGTGTGTCGACGCGGTAATGCAGCCAGCCATGCCAGCCCGGCGGTATTGCAGACGCTTCCGCCTCACCCTTGAAAATCACCCAGCGGCGCGGATAGCCATCGATGTTCTTGCCGCCCTCATAATAGATGTTGCCCTGCTCATCTTCGCCCACACGGTTGCCCGTGCGCCACGTGTTTAAGCGTGTGCCCAAGGTTTGGCCATTCCACCAGGTAAAAAATTGCAACAGGAAATTTTTCATCGACGACACCGTTATGAATTTCCCCTGCTTATGGCGCTGCACAAGGCCGAATGCAAGGGTCAAAGGCGGCCGCCAGCTTCAACCTTCGGCAAGCGGCCTAATGCCCCGCAGCATATCGCGCTTGCCCCCATAACCATCCGCTTTGCGCACGATGAAGCCCGCCGCCTGCAAATTGCGTTTCACCCAACCCGCCGCAGTGTAGGTCGCAAAGGTGCCGCCGGGGCGCGTGTGATCATGAACCGCCTGCATAAGCTCGGCCCCCCACATGGTTTCATTGCGCGCCGGGGCAAAACCGTCGAGATACCACGCATCGACCATGCCCTGATAGGCAGGTACACGGTCTGCCGCTTGGCCCACGACAACGGTGAGCGTCGTCTGATCATCCATCTGCCAAGGCTGCGGCTCGCCCGCTAAACCGGGCCAGACGCTCAGCAACCGGTCGCGCAAATCATCCAACACCGGCCATCGGGCAATCGCTTTGGCAATCGCATCGGCCTGCATGGGGTATGCTTCAAACGTCACAAAATGCAGCATCTGGCCGGGTTTTCTCACCGCTATCCATTGCCGCCATGTCTCCAAAAAGTTCAGCCCGGTGCCAAACCCTAATTCGCCAATCGTGAAGCTTTCGGCATGGTGCCAACGCTCGATGATGTTGTTGCCCGCGATAAACACGTAGCCGCACTCGTCGCGGCCGTCATTGCGCGCATAAAAATGGTCGCCAAACGTCTTTGAAAAGGGCATATCGCCCTCCAACCAAGTCAATTCATCACGCGGAATATCGCTCATTCATGACCCATCCTGATCCACACTCAGCCCCCCATATCACCGTCATTGGCGGGGGCATAGTGGGCCTGTGGTGCGCGCGCATCGCGGCACGGCGCGGTGCAACGGTCACCCTGCACGAAGCCGCGACTATCGGCGCAGGGGCCAGCGGCGGCATGCTTGGCGCCTTAATGCCCCACCAACCCACCGGCTGGAACGACAAGAAGCAATTTCAGCTCGACGGTCTGCTGAGCCTGCACGAAGAAATTGCGGCGTTGGAAGCAGAAACCGGCATCGCCACCGGCTATGGCCGCCATGGCCGCCTGATGCCGATATCCAATGGCGGCAAGCGCCGCCAAAGCGAACTATGGGCCGATGCGGCCAATGGCGAATGGCCGATGGAAGGCAAGTGGACGGTGCACGACGAAAGCCCCCGCCCGGACTGGCTGAACCCGCAGACCCATGCCCATGGCATCAACCACGACACGCTGTCGGCGCGCATCAATCCACGTCTTTACATGCAGGCCATGCACCAAGCCGCGATCAACAATCCTGCGATTTCGATTAGGGAAAACAGCGCTTTTTCAGCCGTTGATCTCGCGGCCGCTGATGGACCCGTCATCCTCGCCGCGGGCTTGGGCACGTTTGACCTGATGGCACCCTGGTGGCCCAACACGCTGGAGGCCGGACGCGGTGTCAAAGGCCAAGGCGCGCTCGTCAAACCGGAAACACCCGCTCCCACTGACCTGCCGATCCTCTATGAAAACGGCATTTACGTCATTGTGCATGACAATGGGCTGGTCGCCATCGGCTCGACCTCCGAAAACGAGTATGACAACGCACACACAACAGACGAGAAGCTCGACGACATCATCGCGCGCGCGCAAAACCTGTGCCCGCCATTGGCTGGCTGTGAAATCGTTGAGCGCTGGGCGGGCGTGCGGCCCCGCGCACCGGGGCGTGAGCCACTGATCGGGCCGCTGCCCGGCGCAAGCCACATTCATGTCGCCACCGGTGGCTTCAAGATCAGCTTCGCCATCGCGCATCTGATGGCCAAAGCCGCCGTGCAAAGCGCGCTTAGCGAAATCGCCGATATGCCCAACCAGTTCGCCGTGCCTCGCCGCATCGCCGACCTGTCAAAACAGATCAGTAGCAACGCGGCTAAGCCTCGTTGATGCCTTTGATGAACCGCGCGCTGTCGTCACGGATGGCGTCGCGCTTGTCATCCTTCATGCGGTCGAGCGTGCCATACATCATGCCCATGCGCTGGTTTTTGGACAGCACATCGCGGTTGCGGCCCAGAAAGTCCCAATAAAGATAGTTGAACGGACAGGCCTTAGGCCCGTTTTTCTTGCTAACCGAATAGGAGCAACTGTCGCAATAGTTCGACATTTTGTTGATATAGGTGCCCGAAGACGCATAGGGCTTGGACGCAAAAATACCGCCATCGGCATAAAGCGCCATACCCACGACATTGGGCATTTCTACCCATTCATAGGCATCGTGATAAACGATCAAAAACCATTCCTGCACTTCATGCGGCTTCAGGCCTGCAATCAGCGCGAAATTGCCGAGCACCATCAGCCTTTGAATGTGGTGCGCATAGGCGTTTTGCTTGGTCTCCGTGATCGCCTGGCGCAGGCAATTCATCTGCGTGTGGCCGGTCCAGAACCAGTCCGGCAGCGCCACCTGCGCATCCAACTCGTTTCTGTCGCCATAGCCGGGCATGTGCAGCCAGTAGACCCCACGGATAAACTCGCGCCAGCCGATGATTTGCCGAATGAAACCCTCAACCGCATTCAGTGGCGCATCACCTTTTTTGTAGGCTGCTTCCGCGGCCTCGCAGCATTCGCGCACATCCAGCAGGCCGCAATTAATCAGGCCTGAGATATGAGAGTGAAACATCAGCGCCTCACCCTGCACCATCGCATCCTGAAAAGTGCCGAAATCCGCGAGCGCCTCGTCGACGAACCAGGCCAGATAACGCGCCGCATCGGCGCGCGTGACGGGATAATCAAACGGCTCAAGATCGCCGAAATGATTGCCAAAACGATTGGCGACCAGTTCTAGAACGTCTTTGGTGACGGCTTCATTGTTCCATGTCGGCCGCTCGGGAAAAAGCAAACCATCCTTGGGCGGCTCGCGGTTTTCCTTGTCATAGTTCCACTGGCCACCTGCCGGCTCGTCGCCGTCCATCAGATAGCCGGTCTTCTTGCGCATCAGACGGTAGAAATACTCCATCCGCAGTTCCTTGCGGCCTTCGGCCCATGCCGCGAATTCACCATGGTCGGCAAGAAAGCGGTCATCGGGCCGGATATCGACCCCAACCTCTAACTGCTCCGCCCACCCGCGCTGCGCCTCTCGCACGCGCCACTCGCTCGCCTCGGTGGCGATAACTTCATCCGCGCCATGGCGTTTTACTGCAGCGGACAACGCGTCCGTGAAGCTCACCTCATCATGCTCATCAAGCTTGAGGTAGTCGACAGTGAAACCCTTGCCCGTGAGCTCTTCCGCAAAGTGCCGCATGGCAGAGAAAATGAAGGCGATCTTCTTTTTGTGATGGCGCACATAGGTCGCCTCGTCCCACACTTCGCACATGAATACGACATCGCTCTCACGGTCGAAATTGCGCAAGGCAGAGAGGTCCGGCGACAGCTGGTCGCCAAGCACAAAACAAAGCCGCTTTGCCATCAAACTAACCCTTGGTGCGCAGCCGCGAGCGGCCCCCGTCAATGCCGATCACTTGGCCGGAAATCCAACCGCCCTGGTCGGTCAACAACAGCTCCGCCATCGGCGCAATGTCTTCGGCGAGGCCAAGCCGTGGCACCGCATGCATGGCGGCAATTGCTTTTGCCATTTGCTCCGAGCCCGTCATTGGCTTGGCCAGCGGCGTGTCGATGAGGCTGGGCGCAATGGCGTTGACGCGCACCTTGGGCGCCAGTTCTGTGCCCAGCGCGCGCACCAACCCTTCAACCGCGCCCTTGGCCATGGAGACCGACGCATGCGCCGCGAAACCCTGCTGCACCGCAATGGTTGAAAACAGCAGCACCGAGCCACCGTCACCCGCTTTCAATGCCGGTAGAGCGTGCTGAATCACTTTCACCGCTGCCAGCGCGTTCAAATTGAAATCATTGAGAAAATCGTCCGCCGTCAGCTTGCCCAATGGCTTGAGGTTGATGGTGCCCACCGCATAGACCAGCCCGCTGAGATCATCGCCCGCTGCGGCAACCACTGCTTCAATCTGGCCATCGTCCGTCACATCGCACACGGAGTGGCCTGCGCTCAACTCTTGCGCGAGCGCGGCCACGCCATCGGCGTTGCGGCTTGCCAAATGCAGCGAATGACCTGCGCCCGCCAAGCGCCGCGCAATTGCCTCGCCAATGCCGCCATGTGCGCCCACAATCAAATAATGACCCATAAATCCTATTCCTTTTTCCGTGACGAAACGCGCCATCGCTTTATCTGGTAATCAAGGTAGAGGGCTTTGAAATGGTTCAAGTCGTTTGGTTCAAAAGAGATTTTCGGGTGACCGACCACGCGCCGCTGGCCGCCGCCGCGCGTGCGGGAGCGGTGTTGCCGCTCGTCATCATCGAGCCGCAGCTTTGGCAGCAACCGGACATGGCGGGGCGGCACTACGCCTTTCTGAGCGAAAGCATTCAAGAGCTGCAAACGGCGTTGGCCAAGCTCGGCCTGCCGCTGATCATCCGCACTGGCGAAGCGACGGACGTGCTGGAGGCACTCCACAAAAGCCAGCCAATCAACGCGCTGCACAGCCACATGGAAACCGGCAACCGCTGGACCTTTGAGCGCGACAAGCGCATTGCAGCGTGGTGCAAAGCTAACGCCGTAACGTGGCACCAACCGCGCCAATTCGGCATTGTGCGCGCGACCAATAATCGCGACCGGTGGGCCGCCCAATGGGAGGACTTTATGACCAGCCCGGTGGTGACCCTGCCCGAAACGATTGAGGCGGCACCCGTCATAGACGCGTGCACCTTGCCTACCGCACAAGCACTTGGCCTCCCCGCCGATCCCTGCCCCGGAAGGCAGGCCGGAGGCCGCAGCCATGCGCTGGCGCTGCTTGAAAGCTTTCTCAGCCATCGCGGTGCGCGCTACCAAAAGCAAATGTCCTCGCCGCTTTCTGCCGCGACAGCCTGCTCTCGACTGTCCACCCATTTGGCTTTTGGCACCGTATCCATGCGGGAGGTTGTGCAGCGCACCTACCACGCACGCATGGCACTGGCCGACACACCCAAAGATCAGCGGCAGTTCGACCTGCGCGCGCTGGATGCCTTCATCGCGCGGCTGCATTGGCACTGCCACTTCATCCAGAAGCTGGAAGATGAACCTGAGGTGGAGCATCACTGCTTTCACCCCGCCTTTGAAAATGCGCGGCCAAGTGATTCGGAAGACTCAACAATCCGACTTCAGGCGTGGGCCACCGGCCAAACCGGCTGGCCCTTTGTCGACGCCTGCATGCGCTCGCTGATTGAGACCGGCTGGATCAATTTCCGCATGCGCGCCATGCTGATGGCTGTGGCAAGCTACCATCTGTGGCTCGACTGGCGGCAGTCCGGCATGGTGCTGGCGCGCTATTTCACCGACTATGAGCCGGGCATCCATTGGAGCCAAAGCCAGATGCAATCCGGCACCACCGGCATCAACACGCTGCGCATTTATAATCCCATCAAACAAAGCCAAGACCAGGACCCGACCGGCCAGTTCATCCGCCGCTGGGTGCCCGAACTCGCCGCCCTTCCCGACACCTACATCCACGCCCCCTGGACCATGCCGCCGCTGCTACAGCGCGAGTGCGGCACGATCATCGGCGAGCACTACCCTCTGCCGATAAGGGACCACGAACAAGCCGCCCGCGACGCCCGAACCAAAATGACCCAATTACGCGCCCAAAGCGGCTTTTACGAAGAGCAAAAGCGCGTGCTGGCAAAGCACGGCAGCCGAAAGGGCAAAGGCATGGGCAAGAAAGCGTTTCCGGAGCAGAATAGGATGCTGAAGGAGGAGCGGGTGGATGCGCAGTTGAGGCTGGATTTGTGAGAGGGTGGATAGCAGCGAGTCAGCGCGTAACGGCTGCTTTAGGCCCGTTTCAACCGTTCGCCCCCACATATGATAAAGGATATTATCATATGTGGGCGATCCGTAAAAAGCATTGGCGTTCAAAATGGCTTTGGGTGATCGCGGATTCCAGCAGCAGTATATGATACGTCAACTCAATAACTCTCTCTTTTGTGATTCGGCAGGATAATACTTGATTCTAGCTCTCTGGGATTATTGCAACTATTGGAGACGAAAGGGGCGTTATTCCAACGAGCAACCTGATGCTGCGATGGGTCAAAATGCATTCGTCGATGAAGTGCCTGTTGAAGAAGTTGCTCGATTTCAGGTTGGAGATATTGTTTTTACACAGCGGCTTAATTCATTCGCTTCGTGGGCGATGCTTTACTTAACAAGCTCAAGTGTTGATCATGTAGGTATCTATGCCGGAGATGGGAAAATTGCGCATAGGACCCTTGAAGGGGCAGGAATGCACTCGCTCCGATCTATAGCTAAGGGCGCTAGGGTCTTAGTTGTTCGAATGAGTGACGAAGAGCTCGCACATTGGAGTTATGAAGTCGAGTCCACCATAGATAGGATCGATAAAGGATCGAAAGTTCATCACAGTTTCCCGCCAAAAATTCAGCTATTGATTGGTGGTATTTACTTGATTCATGGAAAGTATACTGATCGATTCAAATTAAGATTATGGTCAGAATTTTTCCTGACCATCACAATATTTTTTGGAACGCTTTCTTATTTCACTGGAATAATAACGTTGCTCGCATTTCCGACGTTATCATTATTCGCTTTGATATATTATTTCTCCAAAAACCTTCTGCGCTTACTTCTAAAAAAGCAGCCGATAACTATCAGCCATCCTGACATTGGATATCATGCATTCTTCAAGGTCGGTGGTTTGATGTTTACAAAAATGGGGCCAATAGCGGTAACCGACCTAGGCCTCCTGCCTTTGAAGATAGTTCTTGGCTTCGCTAGTCAACGACCCGATGATGGCTCCGATAACAAGTTTAAGGAAGCTAGTGAGTTCTTCCGCGACCTGCTCAAAAATTGGAACATCAAAGGATTTGTCGAGGAAACTGAACAGGATGATGCTGAGCAGCATGATGATGAATAGATTTAGGAAGGCTCGGGCAATCCCCGGTAAATCAGCGAAAACGCGGAAGGAAATGCGACGAGAGGTTTTCGTCTTTTTGTCTTCGTACACTTCATATTCCCCATGATGAAAACTCAGTCTAATAGGAACCAGTATACGGTGCTGACATGCCGATTGGAACACGTTCAGAAAGAGTGTTTCAAAAAGCTGGATGTCGCATAAGGCCTCATATGGAAATGTCGCATCGTACGCATATCTGCCATTCAAATTTGCAACCCCCCCTACCCCATCACCGCCAACACCCCCCGAGCCAGCACCACCTCCTCATCGGTCGGCACCACCAGCACGCGCACCCTTCCCTCGCCGACCTCGCGGGCATTGGCGGCATTGGCGTCTCGGTCCAGCTCTATGCCCATCCAGTCGAAGCCGTGGCAGATGCGTTGGCGGATGAACGCCGAGTTTTCGCCGATTCCGCCGCAGAACACCAGGCCGTTGATGCCGCCCATGGAGGCGGCCATGGCGCCGATTTCGCGTTGAATGCGGAACACGTAATAGTCGATGGCTTCTTTGGC
>JBAUIL010000349.1:0-12428 GCA_049682915.1 Ahrensia sp.
GCATAGGAAACATCTCGTTGCCGTGCATCCACCTGATAGCGGTAGCCATCGGGCCAGCCATTATCATCATGGGTGATCGTGACACGGTCTGGCCTGAGCACGTGCATCTCGAAGCTGTCACCAACACCTTCAACGCGCTCAATATAGGCATTGCCTGACAACATCAGATGACCATAAAGCGCTTCAAAAAAGCTCGATGCGGTTTGGTACGCGTTTGGTTTCTTCAGCCGGTTCAGGGCCTGATGATCACTGACCTCTGTTACATCTTCATAGACCAGCCAAGGCACCGCCGCCGCAGCCTCGGCGATCATCCGCACGCAGCGGTGAACAACCGGATTGCGCATAAAACCCTGATGCGCCAACCCGGTATAGGTGGCCTCGGTCCAGCCCGCATCGGCCATCGAGTGCAAGGCCACCAATTTCGATGCGAGTCCGGCGCTCTTGCTTTCGGGCGCGGCGTTTTGGTTTGCGCGCGCCGATGGGTGCGCCCGCCGGTGGTCCGGCTGCGTTGAGTTGCTCATAGGCAAGGTCCTGTTTTGGTTTTAGTTCAGTCCACGCACGCGCGGCGAGCCGGAGCGGCTCAACATCAGTTCTGTCAGCGCCCAAACGAGCGCATCAAGACGGTCTGGCGAATGACCATTGGACAGACCGTCGATACTGAAATCGCACATCTCATCCTCCAGCCTGTCAAGCAGGCCACAATGGCGAACCCGATTTTGGCTGTAGAGCGCCGCGACAGGTTCTGCCCGCTTAAACTTGCCGCGCTTGGCATAAACCGCCTTAACCGGCACGGTCGGGTCGAGCGAATGGATGATGGAAGCGACCATCTCACCGCCCTGGTTGACTTCGGCAATCACCAAATCCGCCGCATTGGCATGGTAGGCGGCTATGGCTTTTGACGCCCATTGATTGGGTTTGGCGCGCTCAACCGAGTGATCCCCCAACACCCAGCCATTGCCCTTTTCATCAACGCCGGCAACGACAATGCCACAGGCATCGGACGTTACTTTTGATGTGGCCGGCGGATCAACGGCTACCACAATCCGGGCAAGCGGCCCCGGCTTTGCGCGTCTGCAAGCCTCCAGCGTTTCACGGCTCCACAGGGCCTCATCGCGTTCATCCATCATTTCACCGCCCAACTCTTGGCGGCCCAGCGGCGTGTTGTCATAGCGCTCATGCACGGACTGAATGAAGTCGCCGGCCAAATTGGCGCTGTTTTCGTCAGTCGTCATATGCGTCTGCACCGTACTGCTTGCCTGCATCAAAGTCTTCAGCAACTCGATGGGTCGCGGCGTTGTGGTCACCAGCTGGCGCGGATGATCACCTAAGCGCAGTCCGAATTGCAGCATGTCCCATGTCGCGCGCGGATGCTTCCATTTTGCCAGTTCATCGCACCAAGCTGCGGCAAATTGCGGTCCGCGCAAGCTTTCAGGATCTTCCGCTGAAAACGCGTATGCAATCGCACCATTGGGCCAAAGCAAACGGCGGCGGCTGACCTCATAGGTTGGCCGATTAATGACCGCCTTGGCCCGAATGCCTGCAGGCCCGTCAATCATCACCTCGCGCACATCAGCAAAGGTCTCACCAATCAGGGCAATTGGCGACACTGTCGCCTGCGCAAAGGGTCTGAAACCATTGGCAAGCCCGTTCACCCATTCGGCACCAGCGTGTGTCTTGCCAGAGCCGCGACCGCCGATCAGCAACCATGTCAACCAGCGTTGATGGTCAGGCGGCACCTGATGAAGGCGCAGCTTCAGCGGACCGGAGCGACGCAGCGCATCCATCACACATGGCAAGAGCGGTTCGGTCCACCATTTCATCGAATTTTTCCTTCACGCGGGAGGCGATGCGGTCGTCAACTTCGTTGAGAAAGGCTGTCATTTGCGCATGGCTCGCTTCGACGACCTGCTCCTCAAGTCGGCGGAACTGACCGCTCATTTCGATCAGCTTATCAAGCGCCCGCACAACGGCGATCAATTGGTCTGTCAACGCCTTGTCATAGCCCTCTGCCTGATTGGACAGGGCAATCAAAGCGTCCTTCTGGTTGATCAGGGCAGCCAATATATCATCGACGACCGACCCGATGGAAACGGCTTCGTGCATGCATAACCTGCGATGTTAAGGGGGAAGAGGGTCGCTGCTGCGAGACCCAATTGTCTGATTATGCCTTACAGTACACAACCACCGTGACGGCGTCAAGAATAAATTCCTATTTATTGAAAAGTTTTTCCCTTAGGCTTTCGCCCTGCTTGACCAGCGCGGGCTTTGGGCGCATCTGCACTGCATGACCAAAGCTCTTTATCCTCCGCTGAAACCCCAGGAAACCGGCCTTAAAGGACGCTGTCCCCGTTGCGGGCAAGGTGCGCTGTTTGATGGTTTTTTGACAATTGGCGAGCAGTGCAAAAGCTGCAAACTGTCCTATTCATTTGCCGATGCCGGTGACGGACCGGCTTTTTTTGTGTCCAGTCTTGGCATGATCCCGGCTGTCGCGTTTGTCTTGTGGATGGAGTTTTCTATCGGTGCGCCCTATTGGCTCAATGCGCTGTTGACTGTTCCGGTCTTGTTTGCCGTATGCGTTCTGCCGCTGCGGCCGCTCAAGGGATATATGGTGGCGCTGCAATACGTAAAAGATGCGCACCAAGGCCGGATTGACGGCCATTCCGGCGCCCCCGATTAAACCATAGCGTCTGAAATAATTAGCATTTGACCATGAAATTGACTAATCAATAGTCCAGACACTCACTAAAGTCAGATCAGTGCGGACCGGCTAAGGTATGGAAAATCCATTTGATTCAAATGGCGGCAACAACGGTGAAAAACCGAACAGGCGCCCGTCTTTTCTGCTCGACATCGACGCCTGGATCGACTCCCAGCTCTATGAGTTGCGCTACGGTGCAGGCGAATTTTGGGAAAGCGTCGTCATTTTTTTCCGCCGGTTCAAGCCAACAGGTGTTTCACGCGGCTTTTTTGAACTGAGCAGCGAAGGCTTTACCCTTGGCACTTTGGGCATGGTGCTTTTGCTTGGGCTTGCCGTACCAGCGTCTGAAGAGATCCAGGGGGACTGGCGCGCACAAGACGAATTCGCAATCACTTTCCTGGACCGCTACGGCAATGAAATCGGCCGTCGCGGCATCCTGCATTCGGAGGCAGTTCCAATTTCCGAATTGCCCGATCATCTTGTCAAGGCCGTTCTGGCCACCGAAGACCGGCGTTTCTTTGAACATTACGGCATCGATGTTTTTGGCCTTATCCGGGCGATGGGTGAAAACGTCCGTGCCAACTCAGTTGTGCAGGGCGGCTCAACAATTACCCAGCAGTTGGCCAAAAACGTTTTCCTATCCAATGAGCGGACGATTGAGCGGAAAGTCAAAGAGGTTTTTCTGGCGCTTTGGCTCGAGCAGAATTTGAGCAAGGAAGAAATTCTCAAACTGTATCTCGACCGCGCCTATATGGGTGGCGGCACATTTGGTGTTGCTGCGGCGGCCGAGTTCTACTTTGACAAGGACGTGCGGTCGGTATCCGTCGCCGAGGCCGCTATGCTGGCAGGCCTGTTCAAAGCGCCTGCCAAATATGCGCCGCATGTCAATCTGCCCGCAGCGCGCGCCCGCGCCAACGAGGTACTGACCAACATGGTGCAGGCATCGTTTCTGACCGAGGGTCAGGTTACCGGCGCACGGCGCGAACCTGCCGATGTTGTTATTCGTGACGACGTGGACAGCCCGGATTATTTTTTGGATTGGGCATTTATCGAGGCGCGCAAATTTGTCAGTGAGCGCAACATACCCAACCGGACATTTGTTGTCCGCACAACGATTGATCTCGATGTTCAGCGCGCCTCCGAGGAGGCGGTTGAGTTTCATTTGCGTCAATATGGCAGAGACTTTGATGTCTCCGAAGGCTCGGCGGTAGTGCTGGAAAACAACGGTGCCGTACGCGCCTTGGTTGGCGGTCGTGACTACGGAAAAAGTCAGTTTAACCGGGCAACCAACGCGCTCCGTCAGCCGGGCTCGTCGTTCAAACCCTATGTGTATGCAGCCGCGCTTGAAACAGGGCTGACACCTGACAGCCGCGTTGTCGATGCACCGGTAACATGGCGCGGCTGGTCCCCGCAAAACTACAACCGCGGGTTTCGGGGTCGTACAACGATGGCCGATGCGCTGGCGCGCTCCATCAATACGGTACCGGTTTTCCTCGCGCGCGACACGTTGAAGGGGACGGGCCGGATTGTTGAGTTGGCCGCAGAGATGGGTGTCGAAAGCGAAATCAGCCGTCACCATACCACTGTACTGGGCACATCCGGCATGACAGTCATGGACCAGGCGACAGGTTACCTCGTTTTTGCCAATGGCGGGTTGGGCAACCAGCGCCACGCATTCACGCAAATCCTCTCCAATACGGGCGACATCATCTATGATCGCCGCCAAGAGGAGCAATCTGAGGGTGACCGGGTTCTCGACAGCCAGGTCGCCGCATACATGAACCAGATGCTCGTCAACGTAACCGAATGGGGAACCGCGCGTCGTGCGGCCCTGCCCGGCATTAAAGCGGCCGGCAAAACTGGCACCACACAGGCCTACCGCGATGCTTGGTTTGTGGGCTACACTGGCAACTTTACCGCCGCGATCTGGTATGGAAATGACAATTACGCGCCGACCAACCGGCTTACAGGCGGACGACTACCGGCTGAGACTTGGCAGCGCATCATGTCATTTGCGCACCAAGGTATCGAACTTAAACCACTGCACGGTGTGGATGGCTCAATTGAGACTACACCTGAAAGCCAAGAGCAGCTGGTCGCTGCAGCGTCCGGTGATGCGGAAGGGGTTGTAACCATTAAGCCACGCGTGCTGTCCAATGATATGTCAGCCTATTTGCGCTCTTTGAGCCAAGCCTTCGAGGCCATTCGTCCGGCCAGTGCATCACGCGATGAGTTGGCGCGAAGTGAAGCAAATATTGCGACACAGTAGGAAAATGTGCTCCAACGCTTGGCGCGCTTTGGCGCGCAGTGTAAGGCTTGAGCAATCGCTTACTAGCTTCGGCCAACCATGATCCGTGAACTCCTGACACTAATATGCACCCTGGCAATCGCGCTGGGTCTGGGCATTTGGAGCGCACGTGAAGCGACAGCGCGCTACCCACAAATTGGCGCATTGGAACTGGGCGTGTGGCGCGCCTATCCCGCTGTTGGTACAGCACAGGCCGACCCTTATTTGCGGGCGAAAGTGGCACGCGAAAGCATTTTTGTTCTCGGCTTGGCTGAAGGCCTAGAGTTTGTCGCAGAAACCGACAGCGATGGCGCCCCGCTTCATTCGCGCTGTGACTATCGCGTCGATGGCCGGGTCACCAACGCGAGACTTTGGACCCTACAGACCAGCGATAGGCCCCGGGCTTTGAATGACACCGAAACCCGCTTGGCAGTCAGCAACTCGCATATTGTCGGTTATACAACCGACGGCGAATTTACGCTTCACCTAACCAAGCAGATTGTCCCCGGCGATTGGGCGCCATTGCGTGAAGAGGGTGCGTTTCATTTGGTGCTAACGGCCTATGACAGTGCGATTGCCAGTTCGACAGGTGTAGCAACGCCCGAATTGCCCCGCATAACGGCGGAAAACTGCACCGATGGTTAGACTGGCGTATATCATCACCGTTGGATTGGTGGGTGCGCTGCTGGTGCATCTGCTTATCGTTTTCATGATCCCTCGAACATCCACCCAAACGGCTTGGGCGGTCGTAAGCGAGGCAGCTCAACCGCTCGAAGTCTTGACTATCAGCGCTGACGGGCCTTCCGAAAATGTCGGCTATATGCGCACTGCACTTTGTCGCTACGACCTTGTTGACGGCGCTTTTTCACTGCGTGTGCAGGGCAGCCCATTGTTTTGGTCAGTGGCAGTGCATAATTCCACGGGCGACGTCCTGTTTAGCGCCAACGACCGGATCGTTACCGCCGATGGGCTTGATCTGGTGGTCGCAAACCCCGGCCAGATCCGAACAATACGCCAAGAGGTACCGGACGAGGTGAGTAACTCTGTGATTGTGAATGTCGAAGGCGATTTGGGATTTGTTTTGCTCAGAGTGTTTGAGCCCAACGACAGTTACCGTCCGGTCTCTGTGGATTTCATCAATTCAATCCAGTGCGACTATCTGGACCTTTAAGTCAGCGCGAGGGCTGGCGCTGACGCGTATCGCTGCTGTTTGCTGACTGCAATTGCGCGCTTCGGCGACGCCTTGCGTTTGGCGGGCGTCGACACAATCGGCTCCTGCCATACGCCATCAAAAATTAAAATGGTTGCCGACCTTGCGTCTGTAGACGCGAACTTTTCCTGCCGACTTTCTTTTGAGCGGTACGCCGCCAACGAAAGTATTTTCGCCATGTGCCCCACCAGCGGTTTTATTCTGACCCACCATGGACGGATCATGGTTAACAACTTGCTAATGATTATCGTGCATGGATACCCGGGCCGTTTTGTCAGGGAGAAATGGGATGTCTGAAAGCAATCGCAGTGAGAACAATCTGGTTCAAATAGCGCGCGACTATGCGCTGAATGTGCGCCCATCCCGTGCCCAACGCCAACAATTCACGGTTATGATGACAGGGCATTTTGCGGGCCTGAGCCAGCGCGCGCAAATGGAAATCGCAAATGCGCTGTGCCTTTGCCATCATCTTGACATGCAACCGGCATCAATGATTGCTGCCGGACCAGTCGATGCAGTGGGTCGATTCCTGCGCTTCAGCCCGATGCTGGATAGCGAATTCTTGGCTGCACTTATCTTGAAGGGCGAGTACGAGCGAAATCTTTGTATCGCACGCCGCAAGGACCTACCCAAGAGCGTCGCGCATTTGTTACGCGACATGGATGATCCGAAAATAAATCACGCCTTGGACCTGCGGCAAAAGCCGCGCAATGCACCACAATCATTGGCTTTCAGCAGGCCCTCCATCGTCGAAAAGATCATGAGTGCGGCGCAAGCCCGCGACTTGACCTCCCTTTGCAGCTTGCTGATGAAGCGATTGTCGCTGACGCGCGAAAGCACATTTGTGCTTTTGGCAGATAAGTCGTCCGCCAATCTGATTATTGCGCTGAAGTTTTGTGGCCTTGGTGCCGAACAGGCTTGGGAAGCTTACACAATGCTCGCTCCGGGACTGGCGGAAAAAAGCGGTCAGCGGGAAGCCTTTTTGGCGGGTTTTGATGCGTACGACCAAGACGCATGCGCCAGAAAAGTGAAAAACTGGGTGTTGGAAGACCTGCTTGCGCAGGTCACCGCGCCACCAATTGCCAATGATGATTTGGGGGCCCCGGCCAATCAGGTGTTTGGTCCCGCCGGCGGGCTGCGCAAGTCTGCCTAATCAGTGCTGTCGATTATCGAAAACAGACCATCGCAAGCGCTCGCTGGCGCTTCCAACTCTACGACCCACAGGTCATTGTCGAAGCGTTTTTCTGCCTCGACGAATTCTTGCAGCAGCCCATAGGCCTCGAAGCTGCGACGGTATTCAAACGCACGGCCGCCAACCGGCGGTTGGTCTTCATCGAGCGTTACCTGTGGTGCCGGTGAATAGATGGTGTAGCACCCATCTGACGGGTTATAGCAGACAATGTGCACAGCACCGGCGGTTGAGAAACCCTTGGCAATCACACCGCCAAAAATGCCTCTCGCCTGGGCATTGTTGAGCAAGGCTGAGACAAACAGATCGCTGGTAAGCCTTGCCACCGGATTAACCGTCGATCATCCCCACATCAATCATCCGCTCGATTAATGCAGTATCAATCTCACCAGTGATTTGCATGCGAAACACGGATTGAAACTCCGCAATCGCCTTGCTGGTCTGGTTACCGAAAACACCGTCCACAATGATGTGGTCACCGGCATAGTTGCGAAGCGCCTGCTGCACTTGGCGCACGGTTGCTTCACTGGTCAAATCCATGTCCGGCAATGGTTGCAACGCTGGTTTTGGCGCCGGTGCCGCGCTCGGCGCGGTATAAGTGACAGTCTTGGTTGTGCGCGGTTCCACCGTGTCGGGACGCTGCGCAGGTATAGCGGCTGTAACCAAAAGATTGTTGCGTGCACTGGTGATCAATTGATCGGTTGACAGTTCAATGCCCTGCAGACCGGCGCTGGTTTTATAGTCGACAATCGCCGCAGCGGTCACCGGACCGGACTTGCCATCGATTTCTCCTTGATAAAAGCCAAGCTGCGCCAACAATTGCTGCAATTGCGCAACGGAACCATCATTAAGCGTCATCGGGTCTTCTTGTTGCGGACGCGATGCCAGTGCGGGCGACGGTGCGGGCAATTGTTCCAATGCATCCTGTGGCTGCTCTACACTCAGCCGGTCTGCCTTTGTTGCCTGCTGGCCCTGAAACACAATGCGCGTGACATTACGCCCCTCAATGGCCTGGGTATCGCGCTCATCGGGCAACAGGCCATGGGAGGAAGCATCGTCGCGCATGGCAAACAAGCTCGCCGGGTGTTCGCCATCTTGCATGAAAAGCGCATTTGCGACCGTCAATGTGGCAACGGCAACACCGGCTGCAACCAATAAAACCTTCGGTTTTGCGACCAGGCTGAAAAGCTCTTGGGCCAACATTGCTTTGTTGTCGTGATCTCTCATCGCCATCAGATTGCCTTTCTTTGAAACAGGTCGGATAGGGCCGCCATTGGAGCGCCTCGTGCTGTTGTCCGGTCTGCGATTGGTACGGTTTTGTGCAGATCGCCGGGAAATTTCGCTGTAATTGCGGTGCCGATATCTGTGTCGCTTTCGACTTGGAGTGAGCCACCATGCAGTTCCACCAAGCCCTTGACGAGAGCAAGGCCGAGGCCTGTGCCTTGACATTGGCGCGTGTAGGCGTTGTCCACCTGCGCAAATGGTTTAAACAGACGCGCCTGATCGAAGTCGCTCAGGCCAATGCCAGTGTCTGTTACAGTCAATGAGAAGCCGCCATCGCCCGCCCGCGCCAATTCGATACCGATACACCCACCATCGGGGGTGAACTTGACTGCGTTGGAAAGCAGATTCGTCAAAATCTGCCGCACAGCACGGCGATCAGCAATGTAGTCCGCGCCGTCTGACTGACAGCGGTTGGTTACATGCAGCCGTTTTTTGGCCGCATCAACTTCAATCAACCGGGAGGTCTCTTCGACGGTTTTGATGATGTCAAATGGCTCGGCATGCAACATATAGGCTCCAGCCTCAATCTTGGACACATCAAGGATCGTATTGACGAGACCAAGCAAATCCTGACCGGCATCATGGATCAGCTTTACATATTCTTCCTGACGCGGATCGCTGAAATCGCCGAAGGTCTTGGTACGCAAAACGTCAGAGAAACCGATGATCGCGTTTAGCGGCGTGCGCAATTCATGGCTTGCAACCGCCAGTATGCGCTTGTGCGTTTCGGTGCTGTCTTCTTCGACCGTGGCTTTGGAAACACGCTCGCAGTGGTTCAATACGATGTGGTTTGCGCCTGCACTAAAGCCGATATCCAAATCGACGAAATGCGCTGGACCATCTTGAGGTGACACATCAAACATCACCACGCGGCGGCGCTCTTTTGCGGACCCGATGGCAATGTCCTGCAAATCATGCAGCACCGACACTTGCTCGGTTAGGTGCACACGTTCAACCAAGTTGTCGCCGGCACGCAATTTTAGCGCATCAATGGTGCAATCAACATGTAGCCTGCCCTGGCGATCAAGAATGATTGGCTCAACGGGGATGGTGGGCTCAATGCGTTCTTTTTCGACCGGCACTTTCTTGGCGATCAAGCGGTCACCAAGTGTCGCAATTGCCGCCGTAGCTGCCAAACAAATCAGGCCAGCGATCAAAGGCACAGTTTGCGCCGAAAGACCGGCGATGAACACCCATACCACAGCCACAATCGCAGCTGCGATCAAAGAATGAAAGCCCCGCGCAGCTGCGGCGAGGCCTACCAGCAAGCTGCCCGCCGCTACAAGACTGATTGAAAACGGTACCACCGGCTGGGCCGACGATAGTCCAAACAATGTATCGACGACAGATAGGCACAAAGCGCCTGCCGCACCTGCACTTAGCCAAGTGAAGGCGCTTACGCTAGACCGCGCACTGCGCAAGCGTCGCCTAAAGGTACCGCTCAAAGGGGCTAGCATGTCGATTACCATACGCAAAACAAGAACCGAAAAGTGTCACAGGACGTTGAAGCTAAAAATGTCATTCAGGCTTTAACGAATGAATAAATGCGGGGCCTCGAAACCTTGCCAAAGGCGTTTTATGAACGCGAAAGCGCGATTGTGTGCGCTATGGTTAACCGGTGGTAAATCAGCCCAAGCCGCTGATTCTGAAAGGCTTCGTGCCGGTCACCGCAATTTTAGCTAAATTTGACGAAAATCCGCTCCTTATCTCCAACCACATCTTTGTCCATTCAGTTTATTGGAGGCATTGGGGAAATGCTTTTTGAGCTTCGGGATTTGGAAACATGCTGCTGAAACTTGCGACTATCGGATTTATCGGATTGCTGGCCTTGCCGAGCTTTGCGCCAAGGGACCTCTCGCAATCCATGCAACCCGTTTCAAATGTCGACGACACCGGTCAACCCTATGCGGATGGAGCTTCGGCTGTGGCGGTATTAGCGTCAGTCGCTTACGATATTTCCGGCCTGTGCAGCCGCAACCCGCAGGTTTGCGCCAAAGGAGCAGCGGTTATTGACGGTGCCTTGGTGCGCGCCGAACATGGCTTTCGGATCGCCTATGCCATGGTGATTAACCACCGGGACGCGACGCAATAGCCGCTTGAACTCACAGGCGCAGCACTCCATAACAGCGCCATGAGCGCTGACCTGCAAACGATAATCGACGATTTTGAATTCCTTGATGATTGGGAAGATCGCTACCGCTACGTCATTGAGTTGGGACGCGCATTACCCCCCTATCCCGAACAAGCCCGCACCGCTGACAACAAAGTCAACGGATGTGTCAGCCAGGTATGGCTTAATACCACCATCAATGACGCTGGCGGCGAACGGGTCCTAAGTTTTGAAGGCGACAGTGACGCGCATATCGTGCGCGGCCTTGTCGCGATCATGATCGCGGCCATGTCCGGGCAACCAGCATCGGCAATCCAGACGATGGATATTGAAGCGCTGATGGGGCAGTTAGGCCTTGATGAACATCTATCGCCCCAACGCTCGAACGGTTTGCGTTCAATGGTTGAGCGGATGAAGCGAGACGCTGCAGCGGCTGCCTGAACCAGCGCAGGCCCGCCAGCCGCTAACGCATGGTCGGCCGGAAACCTTCCCCTCCCCAGTGCCGTATAATGGCCGAACCACGCGCAGCCCTCGCAACGGGAAAATAGTGCCGCGACAATCCTCCCAATGCGGTTTTGAGCATCAACTTGGCTGAACGTCGGGGCCAGCCGCGTTCATGTTCCACCGTCTCAAACCCTTTCAGAAAACAGCAAATATCAACGGCAATGCCAGCCAACTCCGGCTCCAGCCTGTCCAGCGCACGCGACACACGATCACGTGCGCCAATCGCGGTATCTGTCAGTTCGACTGCTGTGTTTCGATGGCGCGAGCGCCCACTGGCTACCCGGGTGGGGTCTAAAGATGCGGTAACACGCGGTTGCATCATACCGGCCTCAAAATCCCGGCGCAGTTTCTCACCGGCTTCAAACTCCAAGCGGGTCAGATAAGGTTGTCCACCTGTCGCTTTGAGCTTGCCCAGACGCGCCAAAGGCGATTCGTCCGTTACCCACACAGCACTGGTTTCTCCTTGGTCGGTATGTTGTGTCCCCTGTTGTTTCAACACGACAGCATCATGCTGTGCCCGGAACGGTTGATTGGCGGCGGCTTGACGCCGAAGGGACGCTCGCCCCGCCTCGGTAACCTCCAACCTATTGCCTGTCAGCAATACAACGCCGCTGGAAACCATGGCCGCCATCATGTGTGATGCGCATTTGACGGTGCGCATTCCGTCAATATGAACGAGAACAACATCGCCTTGCTGTGCTTGCATCACCGTGCATTCGTGGCCGTCCATTTGGGCCAGCAGGCGCTGTGCACGGGCCTGATCTTTGCTCGTCATGATCAATCACCATCGCTGGCAGACGCAAAGGATGGTTCGTTCTTGCCGATGGGCACAAACTGAAAAGAGATTGAAAACACAGCTTCAACGCGGCAAACAACGGCATCAAAGTCAGGGTCGTCGCGCATATCTTCGATTAGATGGCACGCATGGATGACTGTACTCCGGTCTCGACTGAAACCTAGTGCTATGTCGCCCATCTTCATTCCAAGGCCGACATTGAGCGCATACATGCCCACCTGACGGACGCGTGCAGCATTTTTGCGGGCACGCGTCGGCGAGCGCAACTCGCATGCTTCCACGCCGAATAGTACGCTGAGCAAATCGATCGCCGCATCACATACCGCCAGAACAAGTTCATCGTGACGTTT
>JBAUIL010000350.1:0-5223 GCA_049682915.1 Ahrensia sp.
GTCCAGATTGTTTTGGTTTCAAATTCTGTTTGCGGCATGGCCTGCATGGCCGCGATGTCAAACACCATTGGCTGCGTATCGCTTGCCGCGGGCAAAACTGTAATTTCTTGTGCGCCGCTGGCGCTTGTCAGCATTAAGCTGATCAGTATTGACGCGGCAATTTTTGTAAAGAGTGTCGCCATGATGCTGCTCCCTGTTAGCAGTCACATGGTCTCACGAGTTCGCCTTTTGCGGCGGGTGCGTACGCATAAACGCGCTATACAAAAGGATAGGTGCCTACAGGGCGACTATCAGCTCATCCATTGGCCGCCATCGACATTGTAGGTTTGCGAAACAATGTAGTCGGCGTCTGAGGAAGCAAGAAATACCGCCATGCCAGTCAGGTCTTCCGGCACCGCGAAGCGGCCGGCAGGTACACCGGCGGCCACTTCGGCTTTTTTCTGGCCGAGCGGTTTGCCTTCCAACTTGGCAAACATCGAATCCACATGCTCCCAATGCTCGCCGTCGACCACACCGGGCGCAATCGCATTGACGTTGATGCCGTGCTTGATCAGGTTCAAGCCCGCCGATTGGGTCATCGAGATAACCGCCGCTTTGGTCGAGCAATAGACCAGCACCAGGCTCTCACCGCGTCTGCCGGCCTGCGACGCCATGTTGATGATCTTGCCGCCATGACCTTGTGCAATCATTTGCCTGGCTGCTGCCTGCATGGTGAACAGGGTTCCCGCCACATTGATCGCATAAAGGCGGTCATAGCTTTCGCGGGTGATGTCGACGGTCTCAGCCGCATCAAACACCGCCGCATTGTTGACCAGAATGTCCAGTTTGCCTGTCTTTGACACCACCGCTTGAATGGCTTGATCAATGCTGTCTTGCTTGCTGACGTCCATCTGCACGGCGTAGGCGCTAGGGCCCAATTGCTTAGCCGTTTGCTGTGCCGCAGCCAGATCAAGATCGGCAATAGCTACCTGTGCGCCTTCCGCAATATAGGCTTGCGCAAAACCGCGCCCGATACCGCGCGCCGAACCGGTGATCAACGCTGATTTTCCCGCAAGCCGTGCCATGTCAAACCCCTTGGTAAAAGACGATGATGCGCCAGCGCTCAATAGCCGGTAATTAATTGATTGGCCACTTATACGACAACGCACATCATTGTTGGGGTCGCAAGGCGCGCATCATGCCCCGCAATTCGCTAAGCCCTCTCAGACGCCCGATAAGCGTGTAGCCGGGCTGGTAGTCTCGCCCGATATCAGTGAGCAAAGCGTGCCCGTGGTCCGCGCGCATGGGAATTGTGGTGGCTTGCTGTCGTTCGGCGGCCAGCAGCGCGCTGATTACCGCGACCATATCCACGTCACCATCCAAATGAGCACTTTCCTCAAACGAACCGTCCGCATCGCGCGAAACGTTGCGCAAATGAGCAAAATGGACACGACTGCCGAACCGACCTGCAATTCTGGCAATGTCATTGTCCGCGCGCGCCCCCAGCGAGCCGCTGCACAGCGTTAGGCCGTTTGCGGGACTGTCCACCGCTGACAAAATCCACGCAATATCGTCTTCGTTGGAAACAATGCGTGGCAGGCCGAGGATGTCGAATGGCGGATCATCGGGATGAATGCACATCTTGATGCCATGTTCTTGCGCGACCGGTATAACCTCGTTCAGAAAGCGTTTGAGGTTGGCGCGCAAATCGTTGTGGCTGACCCCTCGATAGCTCTCCAGAACGGTTTTCAGACCTTCTATGTCATAGCGATCCACTGCACCGGGTAGCCCCGCCATAATGGCATGAAGCAAAGCGTCCCGCTCTTCTTGGCTCGAAGCCTCATGCCACGCTGCACCGGCTTCCAGCGCGGCTGGCGAATAAAGCGCCACTGCTTCGGCGCGGCCCAACATGTGCACTTCAAAAGCGGCCATCTTGGCAGCTGAAAAGCGCAGGCATGTGCCGCCATTGGCAACCGGCGCAGTCAGGTCGGTGCGGGTCCAGTCCAAAACCGGCATAAAATTGTAGCAAACCGTGCGCACACCTTCAGCGGCCAAATTGGTCAGCGATGCACGATAATTGTCAAAAAGCGGTTCGAGATCGCCGGTTCCCTTCTTGATGTTTTCATGCACCGGCAGGCTCTCGACCACATCCCAGCGCAGACCCGCAGCTTCGATCTCGTCGCGACGCGCGGCAATCTGTTGGCGTGTCCAAACCTGCCCATAAGGAATGGCGTGCAAGGCGGAAACGATGCCTTGCGCGCCTGTTTGCAGCACTTGTGCCAATGAAATCTGATCGTACTCACCAAACCAGCGCCATGTTTCCCGCATTGCTTCACGTCTCCCTTATTCGCCTGGTTGGTGGTTCACCGGCACCAATGCGCCTTTTGACTGGATAACTTGAGCCGCCAAGCGGCTGGCACGGCCAATGCTGGCTTGAATATCTTGATTGGCGTGCAGACCGGCGAGAATTGCGGCATTGAAGCTGTCGCCCGCCGCTGTCGTATCGACAATAGTCAACACAGGCTCCACCGCGACGCTGCCATGGCCAATTTCGCTGCTGTAGGACACCGGGCCATCCCCGTTTTTAACAATCACGGTTGTCGCGCCCGCATCTGCGTAGCGCTGCGCGGTTGCTTCAGGGTTTGCATCGTTAAACCACGCGGCCTCATCCTCAAACGAGGGCAGGGCCACATCGCACACGGCTGCGCCAAGCATGATCGCCTGTGTCATGGTATCAGGGTTTTGCCAAAGCCGGGGGCGCAAATTGGGGTCAAACGCGATCAACTTGCCCTTGCGCCGCGCGTCAGCCATGGCGGCCAGAAACGATGCGCGCTTTTCAGGTGCCAAGATGGCCAGCGTGATGCCTGAAAAAAAGACGATGCTTGCCTGATCCAACGCCTGTTTCAAAAGCGCAGCGTCGTCGGCCAGCTTGCGGGCCGCGGAATTGCTGCGCCAGTACGAAAAACTACGTTCGCCGTCGCTAAGCGAAATCAGATAGAGCCCGGCGGTTTCCCCCTCCAGCGCGCGCACAAACCGGCCATCAACACCGCTGGCAGCCATTGCTTCTGTCATCTGCTGGGAAATCGCGTCATTCCCCACAGCGCTGAAAAAGCCGACATGCGCTTCGGGCGCAATCTGTGCCAGATACCAAGCGGTGTTGTATGTGTCGCCGGCAAAACCAAGCTTGTATTGGGCGGGCGCATCGGTGGGGGCAAGCTCTGCCATGCACTCACCGATTGTCAGGATATCCATCTTGGTCAGTTCCGCTGATCAGAGAAAATCATCGCGGCGCGGCGTGAAGCAATCGACCAACTGCCCCGGTTCAAGGCACACACAACCATGGGTGAGATTGGAGGCAATAACGAAGCTGTCACCAGGGCCGACTTCGCGCTCTTCATTGCCCAGCGTGAACCGGAACCGCCCACTTTCCACATAGGTGGATTGCACGTGCGGGTGATTGTGTAGCGCGCCACACGCACCAATTTCAGCGAAGCGAAAAGAAACCACCATCAGGTCGGGATGGTCTGACAAGACCTGCCGTGTGACATTGTCGCCGGAAGAAACAATAGGAAAATCAGACATAAAGTCGCCTTTCTTGAATCACTATGAAAACAGCATCCCGCCATTGAGATCAATATTGGTGCCGGTGATAAAAGCGCTATCATCGCAGGCCAGAAACAAAATCAAATTGGCGGCGTCTTCTGTCGTGCCTTGACGCTTCATCGGCGCTGCCGCTTCAAAGTTGCGACGTCCGGCGTCCGGCGTGTGGATGTTGTGGAAATCGGTATCGATCATGCCCGGGCACAGGGCGTTAACACGAATATCGGGGCCGAGTTCCTTCGCCAAGGCCCGTGTCATGGTCATGATCGCGCCTTTTGATGTGGCATAGGCCACAGCACCCGGCCCGCCGCCATCGCGTCCCGCCTGACTGGCGAGGTTGACAATCGCACCCTGCGTCATGTGCGCGAGGCAGGCTTTGGTGATCATAAACGTGCTTGTGAGATTGAGGTCCATCACCGTGTTCCAGTGATCAAGCGGCATGTCTTTGAGCTTCTTGCGCGCAACGAGCCCGCCAGCATTGTTGACCAAAACGTCAATGCTGCCGAACTGCGCGAGGGTTGCATCAATCAGTGCATCAACGGCGCTTTGCTTGGTCAGGTCGCCTTGCAGGGCGAACGCCTTGCCACCTCTAGCCTTGATGGTGGCGACAACCTCATCCGCACCAGTGCTTGATGCAAAATAATTGATTGCAACATTGGCACCTTCCGATGCCAGCTTTATTGCCGCCGCCGCACCGATATCACGGCCCCCGCCGGTCACAATCGCTGTCTTTGCCTGTAGCTTCATCTTTTCCCCCAATACGCCATTACAGCGCCTCGTATTGTCGCCGCCGAGGTGGCTGCACACGCGTGCAACGAACTCGCACTAGCTGAAAACTGGAATACTAGGTTTTTATCTGGAATACCAGTTGAATTTCGTGTATCTGTGTTTTTATGCCAACTAAGGCGGAATCAGATTGTCAGCTTGCTTCGCCAACCGATTGGTTTGTATCGAAAGTCACGCATTCTAGCCAAAAACGGCGAGGGCGGAAAATTATACAGACGTCAGCCTATCTTTGCGCAGTCGCAGAGTGTGGGCGCACGAGGGGAGTTTATTG
This sequence comes from Ahrensia sp., assembly GCA_049682915.1. GTDB lineage: Bacteria > Pseudomonadota > Alphaproteobacteria > Rhizobiales > Rhizobiaceae > JBCDLI01. The sequence goes on from JBAUIL010000350.1 coordinate 4,637, forward strand.
ATGCCAGTTGCGAACCAGGCCACGGATCGGCGAACGAATGTGGATGGCATATTTGACCACCTTCACAACGAGATACTGTCATTGCAGTTGCGTCCCGGTGACAAAATTTCTGAAGCGGATATCGCTGCGCGTTTTGATGTGTCCCGACAGCCGGTGCGTGATGCGTTTAGTCGGTTGGCCAATCTCGATTTGCTGCTTATCCGTCCCCAACGTGCCACCGAGGTGAAACGGTTCTCACACCGGGAAATCGTCAAATCCCGCTTTGTGCGCGCGGCGGTGGAACGTGAAGTTTTGCGACTGGCTGCCACCCATTGCACCGCCCAAGACGCTGCAAAATTCAAAACCTCATTGGCGGAGCAGAAAAAGGCAATCAAAAAAGGCGACATAGAGGCCTTCGGTAAACTTGATTACGCGTTCCATGAATTGCTTTGCCATGCGGGCAGGGTAGAATTTGCGTTTGATGTGATCATGACAGAAAAGTCCAAGCTCGACCGGCTGTGTATGCTGTCGCTGGAAAAGGAGGATCGCATGCCGCAATTGCTTGAAGATCATCGCGCAATTGCCGAAGCTGTTATTGCCCACGACGT
>JBAUIL010000351.1:0-6120 GCA_049682915.1 Ahrensia sp.
TCCCCGATACCGAGTTAGTCCGGTTTGGCGGGGAATGACAAGGTGGATTTGAGGCCGGGAGCCGCGTCTTCCAATGTCAGTGCGCCGCCATGCAAATTCATGATCGCCGCAACCAGTGACAAGCCCAAACCGGAACCGGGTGCGGATCGACTGGCGTCGAGGCGCACAAAGCGCTTGAGCACCCGCTCGCGGTCCGCTTCAGCGATACCGCAACCATTGTCGCGCACCGACAGCTCGGTGTATTTGCCCGCACGTTTGACCGTGACGACAATCTCACTGTCACCGACCTCCGGCGCGCCATATTTGATCGCGTTTTCGACAAGGTTTGTGACTGCTTGGCCGATCAACTCACGGTTTCCATCGACAAAGATATTTTCATCGACACTCAGGCGCATGGTTGCACCCGCATCTTCGGCTGTCGGCTCATAAAGTTCAAAAATATCGTTGGCGATCTCGGACAGGTTCACCTGATCCATTGATTGTTTTGAGTAACCGGCCTCGACGCGCGAAATCAGCAAAAGCGAGTTGAAAATCCGGATCAGTGAATCCGCTTCCGATAGAATATCGCCGACAGCGGCTTTGGTGTCTTTGCCCTTTTCAGCATCCGCTAACGCTTCTTCGGCCCGGTTGCGCAGGCGCGTCAGCGGTGTTTTCAAATCATGGGCAATACTGTCGGACACATCGCGCAACCCGTCATTCAGTATCGATATGCGCTCGAGCATGGTGTTGAGATTGTCTGACAGCCGGTCGAACTCGTCATTGGCGCTGGTCACCGGCAGCCGACCCGTCAGGTCACCGGCCATAATGCGCTTTGATGCCGCCGCCATGCGGTCGATGCGTGCCAAGGCGCGGCGGCCAACAAACAGCCAGATCAGCAAAGCGCCAATGCCCATAATGGTGAGCGCCATGGTCAGGGAGCGCCGCACGACAAAACGGAACCGTTCCGGCTCGCCAATGTCGCGGCCGACCAGCAACCGCATACTATTTGGCATGGCTACCACCTGCGCGATGGCACGCGGTGAACGCTCATCATCTTTCAAAACAGTGCGGTTGTCACCAAAACGCGCGTAGGCAAAGGGGCGGTTCTGCCAGCCGGTTTCATCAATGACGCCGGGCTGGAGCGCATAGACATTGCCGGTGATGATGCGGCCTGCGGAATCCGTGATGATATAGAGATTGGCACCGGGTGCCCTTGCGCGGCGCTCCACTTCGGCCACCAGCCTGCGCATGCCGCCGCGCTGGAAGCTGCGATCGAGTTCGCGCACTTCATTGGCAATGTCATCACGGGTATTGGTGATAACAAAATTCGCCGCAACGCCAGTCATGTAGACAACGAGAAACACCGAACAGACCGCAAACAGCACCAGATACAGCGCGGAAAGCCGCGCCGCCGTTGTGTTCATGACGGCCCAGAAACGCTTCATTGCCTACGGCTTCATCACATAGCCGGCGCCGCGAATGGTGTGCAACAGGGGCTTGTCAAACCCCTTTTCGATCTTGCCACGCAGGCGCGAAATGTGGACGTCGATTACGTTGGTTTGCGGGTCGAAGTGATAGTCCCAGACGTGCTCGAGTAGCATTGTGCGGGTGACCACCTGCCCCGCATTGCGCATCAAATATTCCAGCAACCGAAACTCACGCGGCTGCAGCACGACAGGTTGACCGGCGCGCACGACTTCGCGAGACAAGCGGTTCAGTTCGAGATCGCCGACTATAAACCGCGTATCATCGTCATGCGTTGATTGACGGCGCTGCAGCACTTCCAAGCGCGCCAAGAGTTCCGTGAAAGCGTAAGGCTTGGTCAGATAATCATCACCACCGGCGCGCAGGCCCTTCACCCGGTCATCAACTTCACCCAGCGCGGAGAGAATGAGCGCGGGCGTGCCATCGCCTGCGCCACGGCGGCGGGCAATGATGGACAGGCCGTCCATCTTCGGCAACATGCGGTCGACGATCATCGCGTCATAGGTGCCGGTTTCAGCCATCATCAAGCCGGTTTCACCGTCGTGAGCCACGTCTGCGATGTGACCGCTTTCATCCAGCGCATTCTTCAAGTAGGCGGCGGCTTCGCGGTCGTCTTCGATGATGAGAATCTTCATGGGGTCAGCATAGCGTGATGGGTCAAAAAGAAAATGACGGCAGCAGATGGAGGGGGAAGATCTGCTGCCGCCGTGGTTCCCAACCGGCGGGGATGACGAATTGCCGGCCAGGTAGTGCTAGAAGCCGTTGGCCTTAGCCTTGCAGGGGCAAAGCAAGAAAGCGGCTCACATTATTGGTCTCAACGCGCAACAGTGCCGCACCGCGACCATCGCCTTGAACATCGGCGATGGCGGCCGCCAATTCCGACGCGGAGCCGACCGGCTGATTGTTGACCTCAAGGATCACGTCACCCTGGTTTAGGCCAGCTGTTGCTGCGGTGCTTTCGGGATAGATTTCCGACACCACAACGCCCGCTCCGTCTTCATTGGGGGTGACGATGATGCCGAACTCAGCCAATTCCGCCTCGCCGCCAGGTGCCTGTTGAGCCGGTGACAGGGCCGCAGTCTCTGTCGGTAATTCACCCAATTCAACATCAATGCTGGTCTCATTGCCGTTGCGGAAAACATCAATAGCGACAGTTGTACCGGGTTCAAAGTCGGCAATGGCGCGTGACAATTCACGTGGACCATCAATGGCTTGGCCTTCAACCGAGACGATGATGTCGCCGGCGCGCATGCCGGCGGCAGCTGCCGGTGCATCCGGGTCCGCATCGGCGATGATTGCGCCTTTGGCTTCGTCCAAGCCGAGCGAGTCTGCGATTTCAGCGGTGACCGGCTGAATGCGCACACCCAGCCAACCGCGCTGAACGGAGCCGTCATCGACCAAATCGGCAATGACGTCTTTGGCAACCGAGGCAGGCACAGCAAACGCGATGCCGACATTGCCGCCTGATGGTGAGAAGATGGCGGTGTTGACGCCGACAACCTCACCGGACAGATTGAATGTTGGTCCGCCGGAGTTGCCACGGTTTACCGCTGCATCAATTTGCAGGAAGTCGTCATAGGGGCCTGCGCCGATGTCACGGCCACGCGCTGACACGATGCCTGCAGTGACAGTGCCGCCCAAGCCGAACGGGTTACCGACGGCAACGACCCACTCACCCACACGGGTGGCATTGTCGTCACCAAAGGCGACATAGATGAATTCGCGTTCTTCTTCGACCTTTAACACGGCCAAATCTGTCCGGGGATCAGCGCCAACCAGGCTGGCTTCCAGTTCGGTGCCATCATCCATGACGACGGTAAACTCCGTGCCGCCTTCGATGACGTGATTGTTGGTGACCAACAGGCCATCTTCAGAGATGAAGAAGCCAGAGCCTTGAGAGGTCGGGCGGGCGCCGCGCGGACGCTCGCGCTCAGCACGGGGACCATCAAATTCACGGAAGAAGCGACGGAACGGGTGATCTTCAGGCAGATCGTCAAAGCCGCGGGGCGCTGCACGGCGATCTGAAACGGGTTGCACATCCGATTTGACACGTACAGACACCACTGCCGGGCCTACGGCCTCGACAATGTCAGCAAAGCCGGGATTGGCCGGTGCTTGCACGCGTACGGCTTCCGCTTGTGCCGGTGTAATTGTGGAGAAGGAATAGCCGGTGAAGCCAACGCCGACGATGGCGGTAGCAAGGGCCAAATGGGTTACAGCTTTACGAATAAGTTTCATGTCTCATCCTCATTATTGCGCCCGAAGCTTACGTCCGATGCGTTCAATACGAGATATGTAGCTGACCCAATCTTGCTTCAACCTTTCCGCAACATGACAGTTTGGTAATGTTAGGCGTGGCGCTCGACCTGTGTGGTGACATACGCGCCGCCTTCAAGCGTCTTGTGAACCGGGCATTTATTGGCAATTTCGACCAGTTTTTGCGCGGTTTGGTCGTCTACCGGCGTGCTTACAGATATAGTGCGGGTGAAGTGATCGATTTTACCGCCGCCCTGCTTCAATTCGTCAGAACACTCTTCACAATCGGCGGCATGAATCTTTTCATGGCTGACGTCGACGCTGACATTGCCCAGTTCCATCTTTTTGAAGCTGGCGTACATGCGCAGCGTCATGGACGTGCACGCGCCTAAAGCTGCGCTCAGAAGATCGTACGGTGTCGGGCCGGTATCAGTACCCCCAACGGATGTCGGCTCATCGGCAAAAAAGCGGTGGCGGCCAGCTTGAACGGTGTTCTGAAACTTACCATTGCCGGTTTCGGCCACCCGTACATGCTCGATGGTATCTTCACTCTGTGGCAAATCATCGGCCAGAAAACGTCCTGCCCAAGCTGCAATGATTTCGCCGACGTAGCGCGCATCGCCTTCCGCGGTCAGCAGGTGATCGGCCTGATCGAGCGAAACAAAACTTTTGGGGTGTTTGGCTGCCATGAAAATGCGGGATGCATTGTCAATGCCGACTGTTTTGTCGAGCGGTGCATGCATGATCAGCAGGTCGGCGCGCAAGCCCGACACAGCATCCAGCAAGCGCGTATCGCGCGCTGCATCAATGAAACCCTTGCCGATCTCAAAGGTGCGCCCGGCCAGCACAACCTCGGCTTTGCCCTGGCTCTCAATGGTTTCGATATTGGCTTGGAATTGGTGGAGAACATGCGCCGCATCGGCGGGTGCGCCAATGGTGGCAATTCCCTTGATGGAGGGCAATTGCGCAGCGGCGGCCAGCACTGCCGCACCGCCAAGTGAATGACCGATCAGGATTGTCGGCGTTTCGCCGCGCTGATCCATATAGTTGGCGGCGGCGACAAGGTCGTCAATATTGGAGACGAAGCTGGTATTGGCAAACTCGCCTTCCGAAGAGCCAAGGCCTGTAAAGTCGAAACGTAAAACGCCAATGCCAAGCCGTGACAGGTGCGATGCTATGCGGCGCGCCGCCAAAATGTCTTTGGTGCAGGTAAAGCAGTGGGCGAAAATGGCGTAGCCCTTGGCAGGTCCATCGGGCTGGTCGAACCGGGCCGCCAGCATGTTGCCGTCATGGCCTTTGAATTCGCGCTTTTGAACAGTGGTCATAGGATCCCCTCGTTTTTGAGGTTAGCCTAGGATCAATTGCCTTCACGTTCATCCAAAATTTTTGCGAGCTGCCGCTCTTCCTCAGCCGACAAGGCTGTCGATGTTGAAGGGCGGCGGTGCGCGCGCGCATAGTTGACAGCCGCAAATCCACCCAGCAGCAAGACCAAAAGCGGCGTTGCCCATAGCGCTAAATTTTGCAGAGAAAACTGCGGCTTCAGCAAAACATACTCGCCGTAGCGTGAAACAACGAAATCAATGACTTCGTTGTTGGTATCCCCTTCAACAAGGCGCTCACGCACCAACACGCGAAGGTCCTTCGCCAGGCCTGCATCAGAATCATCAATTGACTGGTTTTGACACACCAGACACCGAAGATTGAGCGAAATTTCACGTGCGCGCTGCTCAAGCGCGGGATCGTCAAGAATTTCATCGGGCGTCACGGCGAAAGCTGGCCATGACAGCACCAGAGCAAGCAGCAGTGCCGAAATGAATGATCTCATTCCGCCGGCTCCGGCAGTTGTACCGTTTTGCGGTTGGTGGCCGCTTTCGGCGCGCCGATGCGCAACCGGCGGTCGGACAGCGACACTAGCCCGCCCAGCGTCATGAAAATCGTACCGATCCAGATCAGCGTCACCAGTGGCTTGTACCACAGCCGCACAACAGCACGGGCACCATTGTCTTCAATATCGCCAACAGACACATAGACTTGGGTAAAGCCAAATGTTTCGATGCCTGCTTCCGTGGTGGGTGTGTTGGAAGCGGTGTAGACGCGCTTTTCTGACGAGAATGCGTGATCTTCAACGCCATCGACGAAGATGGTGAAGTTTGCGCGGTCATAGACATAGTTCGGGCCGCGGCCTGGCTCCAGAGAGTCAAAGCGAATGCCATAACCTGCGATCTGCGCCATATCACCGGGTGCCATGCGCTGAACGCTTTCCTGCTCGAACGTCGTAACCCCGACAATGCCCAGCGTAGTGACGCCGATGCCTGCGTGTGCCAGTGCTGTGCCCCAGTTGGAGCGCGGCATACCAACCAGTCGCGCCAAACCTGTTTTAAACCCTGTCTTGTGGAAAGC
>JBAUIL010000352.1:0-4803 GCA_049682915.1 Ahrensia sp.
GACACCGTGGCCATGCAGGAGGACTGCACCACGCGCGGCGACACGGTCACAATACCACTAGGATTGAAGCCAGGCGCGAACCGCCGCAGGGCGGGCGAAGATGTCCGCGCGCAAAGCGTCATTGTCCCAGCGCTTCAGTGTTTACGCGCCGCCGATATCGCAGCCATTGCCTCAGCCGGTATAGCATCAGTGACGGTTAGGCAGCGCTTGCGCATTGGCCTTGTGTCAACCGGCGACGAAATCGTGCAACCAGGCGCGCAGACGCAAGCCCATCAGGTCTATGACGCCAATCGCCCGATGCTGCGCGCGCTTCTGGACCGTCCCTATGCGCAGATCATTGATCTGGGCCATTGCGACGACGACCCTGCCGCGCTGCGCACAACACTGTCTGAAGCCGCAAAAGACTGCGATCTGATTGTCACATCGGGCGGCGCATCACGCGGGCAGGAAGACCATCTGTTTGATGCGCTGGCGCAGCTCGGCCATGCCCATGTGTGGCAGATCGCGATCAAGCCGGGCCGGCCGATGCTGTTTGGCCAATTTGACAACACGGTGCTGATGGCCCTGCCCGGCAATCCCGTCGCCGCCATGGTGTGTTGTCTGCTTTATGGCCGCGCCATCGTTGCCCATTTATGCGGTGCGCAGTGGGCCGAGCCGCTCGGCTACAGCTTGCCAAGCGCGTTTTCAATTGAGAAGAAAAAGACCGACAGGCGCGAGTTCTTGCGCAGTTGGCGTGTTGTCGACCCCGAAACCGGCGTCGTCAGCGTACAGAAATTTTCCCGTGATGGCTCCGGCCTGATCTCCGGTTTGCAGGCTGCTGAAGGCTTGACCGTCCTGCCCGAAACCGTCGCAAGCGTTGAAAAGGGCGAAGCCGTCCGGTTTATTCCTTTTTCTGATATGGAGCTTTGAAATGACGACAGACAAGCAAAGCACGTCGCTGCGCGACCGCAAAAAACCGGACGCCTATTATAGCTATGGCGGGTTGTCGGTTTTGCTGCATTGGGCAACCGTTTTCATGGTCGCCGCCTTGGCGCTGAGCGCCGGGCAAACACATGTCGCCTTGAGTGTGGTGTTTGCGCTGCTTTTGCTGTGGCGGTCTGTGCGGCGCTGGGGCAAAGGCTTTCCCCGTGTCAGCGACCAGTTACTGGTGCTCAACTTCATCGAGCGCGCAGCAAAAATCATCATGCTCATCGCCCTTATCGTTCTCGTATTGAGCGGGATCATGCAGGCACTGTTTCTGGCGTTGCCCCTCACTTTCTTCGGCATCGCCACTTGGCAGCCACCCATGGAACCGAACCCGACTGGCGCGTTGATTGCAGCCACTATTCATGGCTATGGCGCATGGGCGCTCTATGGTGCAATCGCCGTTCACCTGCTGGCCGCACTGAAACATTTCGTCACGATGAAGGACGGCATCATCTTGCGCATTGTCAAACCGGTTGCTGGCGGCAAATAACGCAAATTGCCCTAACGGCAAGCGCGTAAACGTGCCGAATCTCCTTGCAATTGCTGGCGTTCTGGTGAGAAATTTAATCCAGACGACAATCAAACAGGGAAGATTTTTATGACACTCGCAAAGACACTTCTGGGCGCTACGGCGGCAATCGCATTGAGCATCGGCGCAGCGCATGCTGAAAGCCACGCCTTGACCATCAAAATCGGTACAGAAGGCGCCTACCCTCCCTTCAACAATCTGGAAGCCAATGGCGATCTGGTCGGTTTTGACATCGACATCGCAAACGCACTGTGCGCGGAAATGAAGGCAAACTGCGAATTCGTCACCCAGGATTGGGACGGCATCATTCCAGCCCTGCTCGACGGCAAATTCGACGCGATCATCGCTTCCATGTCGATCACCGAAGAGCGCAAGGAAAAAGTCGACTTCACCAATAAATATTACAACACGCCACCGGCGATCGCCGTACCCAAAGACAGCGACATCACGGAAGCAACGGACGCAGCGCTTGCTGGTAAAGTGCTTGGTGCGCAATCTTCAACGACACACTCAAACTACGCCGAAGAAAAGCTCGGCTCGGCTGAGTTGCGGCTTTACCCCACACCGGACGAATACAAACTCGACATCGCCAATGGCCGCATCGACGGCGTTATTGATGATGTCATCGTGCTGGGTGAATGGTTGAAAACAGAAGATGGCGCTTGCTGCAAAATCCTCGGCACACTGACACCAGATCCGGTTATCAACGGTGAAGGCGCGGGCATTGCGCTGCGCAAAGGCGAAGACGAACTGCGTGAGAAATTCAACGCTGCCATCGAGGCCATTCGCGCCAACGGCGTCTACAAAGAAATCAACGACAAATATTTCGATGTCGACGTGTATGGCGGCTAATCGCATCGTAGATATGTAGATTTAAGACGGCGGGGACTTTCGTTCCCGCCGTTTTCATGCAGGGTGTCAATTATGGATGTCTGGACACTTCTCTCATTTGGCGACCAGGGCTGGGGCGACGAGATCGCCTGGGGCGTTTGGATCACGATTTCTCTGGCGCTGACCACGTTGCCCTTTGGTCTGCTGCTTGGCTTTATCGTAGCGCTTGGCGCTCAAAGCCGTGAGCCATCGCTGCGCGCAGCGGCTGGCATTTACACCACCATTTTTCGCGGCCTGCCGGAACTGCTGACGCTATTTATCATCTTCTTCGGCATGTCGAGCGTGCTGCGGGCCATGGCGGGCCTTGTGGGCATCGAAGCGCGCATTGACATCAACGCTTTCGTGGCTGGCGTCATCGCGCTGTCATTCGTGTTTTCAGCCTACGCATCAGAGGTCTTCAATTCCGCGTTCAAAGCCATTCCCAAAGGCCAATATGAGGGTGGCCATTCCATCGGGCTGAGCTACGCGCAGACAATGCGCAAGATCATCCTGCCGCAACTCATTAAAATCGCCCTGCCCGGCCTCGCCAATTTGTGGATGATCCTGCTTAAGGATACCGCGCTGGTTTCAGCGATTGGCCTGTCTGACATCATCCGACAGACTGGCGTCGCCGCGCGCAATGCCAAAGAGCCATTCCTGTTTTTCGGCATCGCATTTTTGCTGTTTCTAGCCCTCGCCATTCTGTCGTCCATTGTGCTGGCGCGCATTGATGCGGTCACCAAGCGCTCGGAGGCAGGGCGATGAAATTTGTGCGCTCACAGATGGTCGCCGCCATGCCCGCGCCGCCCGCGGCAAAAAAGCGGTGGAACGCCTCACGCATCGCTGGCCATGCGCTCATGGCATTCTGGGTTGGTGTTGGCGTCAGCCTTGTCTACTATCTCGCCGCCAATTGGGACGCCGACACAATCGAGCGTTACGCACCCCGCTATTTCAACGGGCTGGGCGTGACGCTGACGCTGGTCGCCATCGCGATTGTGCTGGGTGCCGTCCTGTCGGTGCCGGTTGCCTATGGCCGCATGTCCTCCAACAAGCTCATCGCAGGCGCTGCCTATGGCTACGTCTACATGTTCCGTGGCACGCCGCTCTTGGCGCAATTGTTTTTGATCTATTACGGCCTGGGCACGTTTCGCGCCGAGCTTGAAGCGGTCGGCCTGTGGGGCTTTTTCCGTGACGCGTGGAACTGTGCGCTGTTTGCTTTCACGCTCAACACAGCGGCCTATCAGGCAGAGATCGTGCGTGGAGCCGTTCAGTCCGTCCCCAAAGGCCAGTGGGAGGGTGCAGCAGCGCTCGGCATTCCCACTTGGAAAACGTTCCAGCAAATCATTGTGCCGCAAGCATTGATTGTTGCGCTGCGCCCCTATGGCAACGAAATCATTTTGATGGTCAAAGGGTCCGCTGTTGTGGCGCTGATTACCGTGTTTGACCTGATGGGCGAAACCCGCCGCGCCTACTCGCGCACCTTCGATTTCCAGACCTACATCTGGGCCGCGGTTTTCTACCTGCTGATCGTCGAGACCTTGCGCAATGTCTGGAACGTGCTCGAAAAGCGGCTGACCCGGCACCTGGTACGCTGAGCGATATCAGCTTTTCTCCAGCACCATATAATCCAACGGCAATTCGGTCGTGTATTTGATCTGCTCCATCGCAAAGGCCGACGACACGTCGCGGATGTCGATTTTCTCGATCAACCGCTGGTAGAACGCGTCATAGGCCGCAATGTCGGGCACGACCACGCGCAGCAAATAATCTATCTCGCCGCTCATCCGGTAAAATTCCACCACTTCCGGAAAGGTTGATATCACCTCCGAAAACCGCTTCAGCCACTCCACCGAGTGCGATGCGGTGCGGATGGAAACAAACACAGTCACGCCGAGATTGATCCGCTTGGGGTCAACCAGTGCCACACGACGGCGAATAACGCCGATTTCCTCCAGCCGCTGAATACGCCGCCAGCACGGCGTGGTCGACAGCCCGACGCGTTTTGCAATATCTGCCACCGAAATTGTGACATCCTCCTGCAAAATGCGGAGAATTTTTTTGTCGAGGCTGTCCATGAAAAATTCCTGATCCGGATCGAATGTGAAATGATATTTCACATTTACTGCATTAAACCAAGCGCTGGGAAATCATTTTGCGCAACACCGGCAGAAACTCTTGTTCAAACCACGGATTTCGTCTCAGCCAGCCATTATTGCGCCAGGATGGATGCGGCAATGGCAGCACAATGCGTACCGCTTCATTGGGCGCTAGATGCGCGCGCCATGCCGCCACAGTCTGCGTGAGATTTGCGCCCCGGCGATCCGCCATATGATAGGCCTGCGCATATTGGCCGATCACCAGCAGCAGGTCGACTTGCGGCATCGCCGCAAACACACGGTCATGCCATTGCGCCCTGCATTCACGCCGTGGCGGCAAGT
>JBAUIL010000353.1:0-6114 GCA_049682915.1 Ahrensia sp.
CATTTTCCGGGCCGAGCGCCAATCGACGCCTATGGTAATGGCGGTTTTCGTTTTGCGGATATGAGCCATCGCGGTTCGGTGTTGGCGCTGCCGTCCGGCATCCACGGTTGGGACGTCAAGGCATTCGCAGATATTGATGCTGCCGGGTTGGACAAAGTCATTGCTGATGCTGCCGAAATCGACGTTTTGTTGATCGGCTGCGGTCCGGATTTGATGCCACTGCCCAAAGAGCTGCGTGAACTCTTGGCGGCACATTCTATTAGCGTTGACGTGATGAGCACGGGTGCCGCAGTTCGCACCTATAATATTCTGATCGCGGAGGAGCGTGCAGCGGCCTGCGCATTGATCGCGGTTGAAGAAGCGCGTGCCAAATAGCCCTGTCAAACGCCTGTCGTGCGCTAGATCGTTGTTATGAGTGAAAACACACCCACAGTGGACGCGTTGAAAGAGGCTGACCGGTCTCTTTATAGCGCGATGCTTTATGTGCCGCAGTCCGCACGCGACGCGGTGGCGACGTTGCACCTGTTTGAGCGCGAGACCGCACGGGTCCGCGATCTGGTGTCCGAGCCTTTGCCCGGTGAGATCCGGTTGCAGTGGTGGCATGACGTGATCATGGGCGAACGTGACGGGGAGGCGGTGGCGCATCCGCTGGCGGCAAGCCTGCTGGCGGCGATTGAGCGCTACGGTCTGTCGCGGCAATCGCTGGCGGCGCTGACACAGGCGCGCGTGATTGATCTTTATGACGACTTATTCCCGACCTTACATGACTTTGAGGCCTATTGCGGCGAAACGTGGTCAACGGTGTTTCAAGCAAGCGCGCAAATATTGGGCGATGGAATGCCACCCGGCGGAGATGCTGCCGGACATGCAGGCGTTGCCTATGGTGTTTCGCGCTTGGCTTCACGCGTGGCCGTGCACCGGGCGCGCGGGCAGGTTTTTGTGCCGGACGAAGTATTACGGGCGACCGGCGGGGACCGTGATGCTTGGTTGACCGGTGAAGATGCCACGCCGCGTGTGCGCGCACTGTCCGCTTGGATTGAATTTGCCCAAGACCATGAAGCCAAAGCACGCACTGCAATCAGCGCGCTGGACGCTTTATACCGGCCAGCCTACATGCCGCTGGCGCTGGCGCGCCCGATCCTGCGCAGAATGGCAAAGCAACCGGAAACTGCGCTGGCGGCACCTCTGCCGGAGTACCCAATAAAAAGCCAGCTCGCTCTGTTGTGGATGGTGATGCGGCCATAGACCTTTGGTTTGTTGAATCCGAACAAAGCGTTATACTTATTTTTCAACAAATTAGGTCGACGCCTTTGTCCGATTCGATTGTCATTGTCGGCATAGTCTTATTGCTGATTGTTTTGATCGGTGTGTTTTTTATGGCGTGGCAACGGCCACGGCCAATGTTTGCTAACCGGCAGGCTGTTCAACAGGCGGTTGAAAACCATTTGAAACGGTATCCGGATTTGCATGGGGATGTTGCTTGGTGTGCGGCAGGCGAAGATGGCTTGTATGGCGTGTTCGAGCTGCGTGACGGGCGTTACGGCATTGTGCGGGGCAGTGGTTCCGGATCTGTGGTGCAGTTTTTGCGCGACGGTGACATCAAAAATATGGTGCAAAGCAAGGACGGCTTTGGCTTGTTTATTTCGCTGTCAAAAATGTTCAGCCCAAAAATCAAACTGGTTTTTGACGATATTGCGACGGCAGCCTACGCGCGCAATTTGCTTACCAAGCCGCGCCATTGACGCCATCTGCCAAGTCTTACTCAGCCGCTTGTGCCGTTTGCACGCCCAGCCAGTGTTTTGCGTCCGCGATCGCGCGTGATGTAAAGGCGCGTTTTTTGGCTTTGGCTTTGTCCGGGCCCCTGAAGCGGCCGATGTAACCTTCCGGCTTTTGGATGGCACCCGCAGGCAAAGGTGGAAACAGGCCGAAATTGACATTCATCGGTTGGAAAGAGCGCTTGCCTGGTTCGTCATCAGCGCTCAAATGGCCGACGGTAATGTGATTCAACAAGGCACCGAAAGCCGTTGTAATCGGGGGCAATTCAGCGCTTTGGCCCATCAGCTCGGCACTGGCAAAGCGGCCTGCCAACAGGCCGATGGCCGCGCTTTCCACATAGCCTTCACACCCGGTAATTTGGCCAGCGAAGCGAAGACCCGGGCGGCTTTTCAGCGTCAGGTCACGCTCGAGCAGCACGGGCGAATTCAGATAGGTGTTGCGGTGGATGCCGCCGAGGCGCGCGAACTCTGCGTTTTGCAAGCCAGGGATCATCCGCAGAATTTCCGCCTGTGCGCCGTAGCGCAGCTTGGTTTGAAACCCGACCATATTGTAGAGCGTGCCCAGCGCGTTGTCCTGGCGCAGTTGCACCACAGCATAGGGTTTCTCGTCGGGCTTGTGCTGGTTGGTCAGGCCCATCGGCTTCATCGGGCCGTGGCGCAGTGTTTCGCGGCCACGCTCCGCCATCACTTCAATTGGCAAGCAGCCGTCGAAATAGGGCGTGCCTTCCCACTCTTTGAAGTCTGTTGTGTCGCCCTCAATCACGGCGTCGATGAAGGCGTTGTATTGTGCCTCATTCATCGGACAATTGATGTAGTCCTTGCCGTTGCCGCCTGGACCGACCTTGTCATAGCGCGATTGGAACCATGCGATGTCAAAATCAATGCTGTCGAAATGAACGATTGGCGCAATGGCATCAAAAAACGCGAGCGCGTCCTGGCCCGTTTCCGCCTGGATTGCTTGCGCAAGGGACGGTGCGGTCAATGGTCCGGTCGCAATAATGGTCTGACCCCAGTCCTTGGGGGGGAGGCCGGTTACCTCTTCGCGCACGACTGTTACAAGTGGGTGCTGTTCCAGCTTTTGCGTGACGGCGGCTGAAAAGCCGTCGCGGTCCACCGCCAGAGCACTGCCTGCGGGCACCTGGTGTGCATCCGCGCATTGCATGATGAGCGAATTGGCCAAGCGCATTTCGGCGTGGATCAGGCCGACCGCATTGTGTTCGGCGTCATCTGACCGGAACGAGTTTGAGCAGACGAGCTCAGCCATATGGTCGGTCTTATGGGCATCTGTGCCGCGAATGCCGCGCATTTCGTGCAAAATGACGGGAATGCCGCGTGCAGCGATTTGCCAGGCAGCTTCAGAACCGGCAAGGCCGCCGCCGATGATGTGAACAGGTGCATGTGTCATGGCTCAAGGCATACTCAATCTGGCTTGCAGCAACAAGCCATTGACGCACGACAAAAAACGCCCACCGCCGGGAGGAGACGGTGGGCGCTGATGATCGCGCTGGATAATCGTTGTTTTAGCGTGCGGCGCGGCGTGCAATGTCGGCGATGTCGCCGCGTGCCATGCCCAAATCTTCCAGTTCGCGGTCCGAAAGCCGGTTTAGTTCATAAGCTGTTGTGCGCTCTTTGCGCCAAGCGGTGAGTGAGCGTGAGAGGTTCATATCGCTATCCTTTGTTGGCTGTATTTGCGGTTTGTCTACACCCGAAAACGTAAGTCATCTTGCCGACATCGGAAGGGCCAAGTTTGCACAGCTGCCATGCAGTTTTGCCCCGTGACAAAGTTTGGTTCGGTCAAAAATAAAACGCCTGCCGCGGGAGGAGCGACAGGCGTCTTATGAAACAGAAACAGCCATTGGGAGGAGGTGCTGTTTCTATATTGGCATCACGAATTGGGAGGAGAGTGTGATGCCAAATCTGATTAGCCCAGCGCGCGACGGGCAATCGCGGGAATCTCGCCGCGTGAAATACCCAGATCGTCGAGCTCGCGTGTGCTCAGGCCGTAAAGTTCGTTTTCAGTTTTGCGGACTTTACGCCAGTTGCGAATTGTTTGTTTCAAGTTCATGGTCAACACCTTTCGTGGCGCTCTTTTGTTGTTCGATGAGCGTCAGATAGTCCCGATGTCTGAAGTTGAAAAGTGCAGTTGTTGCATAGCAGCATTGCATTTTTGCATTGCACAAAAATGCCGTAATGATGAACAGAAATTAACCATATTTTTCCTTCTAAATCATTGAAAATAAATTAGAAAAATTATTCCAGGCGCAAATATGGCTGCTGCCGATTGAAACTGTGGCGGCATCGAGGCGAGGTTTAAAATGAATGTGTTGTTACCTTACGCAAGGTAATTTTACGGAAATCGCCTGTCGCCACGTTTTTTCGGCGAGTGTTTGACGACAATGTACTCTCGAAGACCATGGCCGCCCCGGTTTTCGAGTTGGTTTTTTGTTGGTGATAGCGGATGGCAAGCCGGTCCTATCGGCGTATGCACGGTGATATTGTCAAAGAACCGCTTCATTGAGCCGGTTTTGGCTGATTTTTCGTTTGAACCATACGGCCACGGTGTTATAGGACGCACCAACCAGACACTTGCCGGAAGGCAACAACTCGTTAGCGGATATGGCGGAACTGGTAGACGCGCTGGATTTAGGTTCCAGTGCCGCAAGGCGTGGGGGTTCGACTCCCTCTATCCGCACCATAAACAGTGCTTTGATTAAAAAGCACATGCGCTTTGCCAAAGGTGGGCGCGCCAAAACAAGGCCGATATTGCGGCAAAACAAAAAGGCGGCCGACCGTTTATGCGGGAAGGCGGCGCAGACATGAAGGTTGTGACATGCAGGTTACAGAAACCCTTAATGAGGGCCTGAAGCGCGAAATCAAAGTGGTCGTTCCGGCGACTGATTTGAAATCCAAGCTGAACAATAAAGTTGACGAGGTCAAAGGCCAGATCAAGCTGAACGGTTTCCGCCCGGGCAAAGTGCCGGCTGCCCACGTCCACAAGATGTATGGCAAGTCGCTGATGGCCGAGATCATCAACGATATGTTGAACAATACTCCGCGCAGCATTTTGGCTGACCGTGGCGAAAAGTCCGCGACGCCGCCAAAGGTGGACATGAGCGAAGACGAAGGTGAAGCCGAGAAGGTTCTTGCAGGCGACACAGACTTTGAATTCACGCTCTCCTATGAAGTCATTCCGGCGATTGAGCTGAAGGACTTCTCAACCATCGCAATCAACCGTGATGTCGTCGATATTCCCGATAGCGAAGTTGAAGACCAGATCAAGCGCATTGCCTCTTCTGCGGCTGAATACAGCGAGAAGAAGGGCAAAGCGGCCAAAGATGACCGCGTGACCATGAACTATGTCGGCAAAATCGACGGTGAGCCATTTGCAGGCGGTGCTGATGATGATGCCAAGCTGGTGCTCGGTTCCGGCACATTCATTCCGGGTTTTGAAGATCAGTTGATCGGCACCAAAGCGGGCGACGAAACAAAAGTCACCGTAAGCTTCCCGGACGATTACCAAGCGGCGCATCTGGCTGGCAAAGAAGCCGTGTTTGATGTCACCGTCACGCTGGTTGAAAAGGCCGAGCCGGTTGAAATCAACGACGAGTTGGCGACCAAGCTGGGCCTCGAAAGCATTGACCGCCTGCGTGAAGTTGTACGTGAGCAGTTCGAAAGCCAGTATGGCGGCATTACCCGCCAGAACGTGAAGCGCCAGCTGCTCGACGCGCTGGACGAGATGTACAAAATGGATACGCCGTCAACGCTGGTGGAAGCCGAGTTTGGCAACATCTGGGCGCAAATCACCCGCGATCTGGAGCAGGCCGGCAAGACCTTTGAAGACGAAGACACCACCGAAGAAGAAGCGCGCGAAGAATATATGGCGCTTGCCGAGCGTCGCGTGCGCTTGGGCCTGGTGCTGTCAGAAATCGGCGAGAAAGCTGAAATTCAAGTCACTGAAGCTGAGTTGCAGCAGCAGCTGATGAACCAGGTGCGCCAGTATCCCGGCCAGGAAAAACAAATCTATGATTTCTTCCGCAACACGCCCGATGCGATTGCCAGCCTGCGCGCGCCCCTGTTTGAAGAAAAAACCGTTGATCATCTGCTGACGCAAGTGTCGATTACTGACACCAAAGTGACAGCGGAAGAGCTGATGGCCGCAGCGGCGGAAGATGAAGCTGAAGACGCCAAGCCAGCCAAGAAAAAAGAGCCAGCCAAGAAGAAGGCACCGGCCAAGAAAAAAGCCGCTGACACAGAAGAGTAATCTTCGTGCAGCCAAGCAACCAGCCCCGGTAACGTTTGCGTTGCCGGGGCTTTTTTATGCCCATCAATCAATGGAATT
>JBAUIL010000354.1:0-3095 GCA_049682915.1 Ahrensia sp.
GATCTTCAGAGTAACCCAGATCAGCCAGATTGCGGAAGGAAACGCGGCTCAACGCATGACAGGCCGAGCAGTTTTCAACATAGATCTTGAGACCACGCTGAAGCTGCGCATCATCATAGGTGCCGAACGGCCCCGCGAAGGTCCAGTCTTGTTCGCGGGGTTTGTTTTTCGGGTATTCCGCTGCTTGCGCAGCAGTTGCGCCAATGACCAAGGCCAAAGCCGCAACGCCGATTTGTGAGAGAAGTTTTTTCATTGTCTTATCCGTATTTACGCCGCGGCGTTATCCTTTGTCCGAAGGTGACGCAGCTGCGCCGGCTGGTTGCGCGGAGCCTCCGCCCTTGCCTTCAGCCTTGCCCAAAACAGCCTCGGTGATCGAGTTCGGTGTCCGGCGTGGTTTCTCAATGATACCCAGCAGCGGCAGGATGATCAGGAAGAAGCCGAAATAGAACACGGTCGATGCCTGTGTCAGGGCGGTGTAAATGCCTTCCGCAGGCTTCGCACCCAACCAACCCAAGAAGACGGCGTTGATGGCAAAC
This sequence comes from Ahrensia sp., assembly GCA_049682915.1. GTDB lineage: Bacteria > Pseudomonadota > Alphaproteobacteria > Rhizobiales > Rhizobiaceae > JBCDLI01. The sequence goes on from JBAUIL010000354.1 coordinate 537, forward strand.
AGCCAGAACGCAACCTTGTACCAAGGGCGGTAAACCGCTGAGCGGACCTTCGATGTGTCCAGCCACGGCATCACGAACAGAACCGCGATGGAAGCAAACATCGCCAAAACACCACCAAGCTTGGAGTCGATCGGGCCGATGTCGAAAGTGATCGCACGCAGGATCGCGTAGAATGGCAGGAAGTACCACTCCGGCACGATATGTGCCGGTGTCACCAACGGGTTGGCGGGGATGTAGTTATCCGCATGGCCCAGATAGTTGGGGATGTAGAACACGAAATAGGCAAACACGGCCAGGAACACGACCAGCGCAAACGCATCTTTGATGGTCGCAAAGGGTGTGAATGGCACAGTATCCGTTTTCGACTTCACTTCAATGCCGGTCGGGTTGGTCTGACCTGTGACGTGCAGCGCCCATACGTGCAGAATAACCACGCCCATGATCATGAAGGGCAGCAGATAGTGCAGCGAGAAGAAACGGTTCAAGGTCGGGTTATCAACAGCGAAGCCACCCAGCAGCAATTGCTGGATCGGCTCACCCACCACAGGAAACGCGGTGAAGAAGCCGGTGATAACGGTCGCGCCCCAGAATGACATTTGGCCCCAAGGCAAAACGTAACCCATAAAGGCGGTCGCCATCATCAGCAGGAAGATGATGCAGCCCAATATCCACAGCAGCTCGCGCGGCGCCTTGTAGGAGCCGTAATACATGCCGCGGAAAATGTGCAGATACACCGCAATAAAGAAGAACGACGCACCATTGGAGTGCATGTAACGCAGCAACCAGCCGGAATTCACATCACGCATGATGTGCTCAACGCTGTCAAAAGCAGTGGCCGTGTTGGCGCTGTAATGCATTGCCAGCACAACGCCGGTCAAAATCTGCAAAATCAGGAAAATCGACAGCATGCCGCCGAATGTGTAGGCGTAGTTCAGATTGCGCGGCACAGGATAGGCCACAAAGCTATCATACATCAGACGGGGCAGCGGCAGCCGCGCATCCATCCATTTTCCCATTCCGGTGGTCGGGGTATAAGTACCGTGATGTTCCAAATTGCTCATCGCGTCTCTCCTTATGCCTGATCTGTGCCAATGACCAAAGTGGTCTCATTGGCAAAAACGAACGGTGGCAACGGCAAGTTAAGTGCCGCTGGGCCACGCAGAATACGGCCTGTCATATCAAACACAGAACCATGGCAGGGGCAGAACCAGCCTTCAGGCGCGGTATCGACGATCGCAGGAACGCAACCGAGATGCGTACAGTTGGCTGACATCACAGCCCAATCAGTCGCGCCGTCGGGACCGCTCACACGATTGGCAATATCAGTGTAGTCCTTCATATCACCTTCGCCGAGCGCGCCAGCAGATGCCAACTCTTCTTCGGTCAAGCGACGCACAAAGTAAGGCTTACCGCGCCACGTCACCGTCAAAACCTGACCGGCTTCAACCGCGGAAATGTCCAACTCAATCGGCTGACCAGCCGCCAGCACAGCAGCATCCGGCATCATTTGATCGATAAAGGGCCAGGCAACGGCTGCCGCGCCAACGACGCCCAACATGCCTGTTGCTACATGGATGAAGTCGCGCCGTGTTGGCAGCTCTTCGTTTTCATTATGTGTCGCGTCACTCACGGAAGTTATCCTTTCCAACCGCTTCGCAATAAAAAGCAAGCGCAGACTCCCTATGAGTCCACGCGGTGGCTCGTCCTATGCCGTGAAATGATATATGTCTAGCCTAGACAATGGCATGACGACACAGTGTCGCGCCATTTCCACCGGCAAATAGGCTGTTATTCTGCTGCATCCGCCAAAGGCAGGAAACCACCCGATTGCAGGGCCCAGAGCCGCCCGTATAAGCCACCCTTTTCCGCCAGCAAATCGGCATGTGTGCCCATCTGCACGATTTTGCCTTTGTCGATGACAATCAGCCGGTCCATAGCGGCAATGGTGGACAGCCGGTGCGCGATTGCAAGCACTGTTTTGCCCTCCATCAGCGTTGTCAAATTCTCCTGAATGGCCGCCTCAATTTCGGAATCCAGCGCCGATGTCGCTTCATCCAGAATAAGCACCGGCGCATCCTTGAGCATCACCCGCGCAATAGCCACCCGCTGTCGCTGACCGCCCGACAGCTTGATCCCGCGTTCGCCGACATGCGCTTCATAGCCCTTGCGCCCGCGCGGGTCGCGCGCATCCAAAATGAAGCTGTGCGCCCGCGCTTTTTGGGCGGCTGCAATCACATCGTCCATGGTCGCGTCCGGCGCGCCATAAGCGATATTGTCGGCCAGCGACCGGTGCATCAACGATGGCTCCTGGCTGACCACGCCGAACTGTGCGCGCAGCGAATGCTGGGTCACACCGGCAATGTCTTGGCCGTCAAATAGAACCCTGCCCTGCTCCGGCTCAAACAAGCGCAACATGAGGCTAACAATGGTCGATTTGCCCGCACCGGACGGTCCGACCAGCCCCACCTTTTCACCGGGCTTGATATCGAGGTTCAACCCCTCAAACAGTGCGATATCGCCCTTGCCGTAGTTGAAGCAAACATTCTCAAAGGCGAGATG
>JBAUIL010000355.1:0-3347 GCA_049682915.1 Ahrensia sp.
CTGGTCGCGATCATGGTTGCGTCATCAATATGGACGGGGTGCTCCGTTGCCATGCCCATGACCAGAAATGTCATCGCGATCCGGTGATCCAGATGGGTGGCCACCACCGCGTCCAGCGACACAGCGCCAAGCCCTTTGCCGCCGGGACGACCGCGCACAGTCAACGATTGTTCGCCCTCGGTGCAGTCCACGCCATTGGCTTCCAAGCCGCGTGCGACAGCCGCAAGCCGGTCACTTTCCTTAACCCGCAACTCTTCCAGCCCGTCCATGACCGTTTCGCCTTCGGCGAACGCTGCCGCCGCAGCCAACACCGGGTATTCGTCAATCATTGACGGCGCACGCTCTGGCGGCACGACAATGCCCTTCAGGTCGGATGCACGCACATGCAGGTCCGCCACATCTTCGCCACCGGCATTGCGTTGATTGATAATGTCGATCTGCCCGCCCATTTCCTGCAGGGTTGTCACCAGTCCGCAGCGGGTCGGGTTCATCAGCACGTTTTCAATGATAATATCAGAGCCCGGCACAATCAGCGCGGCCACCAGCGGAAAAGCGGCTGAGGACGGATCGCCCGGCACATCAATCGTCTGGCCGGTCAAGCGCCCCTGCCCGACGATGGAAATGTGGCGCACACCATCGCTATCGGTTTCGACATTCAGTTCAGCGCCAAAACCTGCGAGCATTTTTTCCGTGTGGTCACGCGTCATCACCGGCTCGATTACCGTGGTAATGCCCGGCGTATTGAGGCCCGCAAGCAGCACCGCGGACTTTACTTGCGCCGAAGCCATCGGCACGCGATATTGAATCGGATGAGCTGTTTGCGGTCCGCGCAGCGTCACCGGCATGCGGTCGCCATCTGCGGCGGACACTTGCACACCCATTTGCCGCAAAGGATTAAGCACGCGCCCCATCGGACGACTAGTCAGGGATGCGTCACCGATAAACGTGGTTTGCATATCATAGACGCCAACCAATCCCATGGTCAGGCGCGCGCCGGTACCGGCATTGCCGAAATCCAGCGGCTGATCGGGCTCAAGCAGGCAACCATTGCCAGTGCCATCCACGATCCATTGGTCGCCCTGACGCTCGACCTTTGCGCCCATGGCAACCATGGCGCGGCCGGTTGCCAACACATCTTCGCCCTCCAAAAGACCGGTTATGCGGGTTTGGCCGCTGGCCAAACCGCCAAACATCAGGGATCGGTGGGAAATGGACTTGTCGCCGGGCACACGGATTTTGCCGTTGAGCGGTTGAGCGGTGCGGCTGGTTGCCGGGCGGGGATTGTTAGTATGGTGGGTGTGAGTCATGGCCTTGGGTTCGTGTTATACGTTTGCCCTGTCGCGCTAGCACGACATTGGCGCAAAAGCACCAGCCTGCTGCGGATATTCTGTCCAAAAGATAAAATCGCGCTGGAAGCTCAATTGGGCTTTGACACGTGTTTTCCAACTGGCTATGCACCCTCAATCCTAAATTCAGCTTCCACTGATGATGTATGTTTTGAGACCATCATCGCGACGGACGACTATGGCGAGGTAAGACTGTGGCTAAACCGGAACTTGGTACAAAACGAGTTTGCCCTGAAACAGGCCGCAAATTCTATGATCTTCAAAAAAATCCGATCGTCTCACCGTATACCGGCAAGACCTATCCGATTTCTTTCTTCGAAGAGGCTAAGGCTGAGATCACCAAGGTGAAAAGCAAGGCTAAGCCGGAGCCGGAAGAAGAGTTGGAAACAGACGAAGCTGAAGAAATCGATAGCGATGATGAAGTCGTTTCGTTGGAAGAAGCCGACGAGGCGGACACCGATGAGGACACCAACCTGCCAGATCTCGGCGACAATACCGATGACGAAATTCTGGCGGATGATGACGACGACGACGATGACACATTCCTCGCATCCGACGACGATGATGAAGACGATGATTTCACCGGTGTTGTCGATGTCGGCAAGGATGATGACGAAAGCTAATCGGGATGGCAAAAAGCGTGCATTTGCCGCTTGATCTCGACGCGCGATAATTGTAACCAACCGCGCACCACCCGTGGTTATGGGGCCTTAGCTCAGCTGGGAGAGCGCTTCGCTGGCAGCGAAGAGGTCAGCGGTTCGATCCCGCTAGGCTCCACCAAATATTCCGTTTCAATCGATGTATGCATTAGGGCCTATTTTTTGCCGTGTGCGTACATTAGAGCCGAATAAAGCGTTGCAACGGCTCAGCTTCGGGCAGACACTGTCCGCATGAAGAAATCACTCGTTTTACACCCGGACGATAGCGTGGCTGTTTTGACAGAAGCGGCACGTAGCGGTGAACGCGTCTTTGACGATGGTTTGCCGCTTACCGGCGCTGTTGCGGCCGGCCACAAGATTGCCCGCGTGCCCATCGGCCAAGGCGACGTTATCTACAAATTAGGCAAGATGATCGGCACCGCCACCTGTGCCATCGCGGTGGGCGAGCATGTGCACAGCCATAATTGCAGCTTTGGCGAACCGGCAGAGATTGGCGGCATAGGACCGGAGAATCAAACCGCGTGGGGCAGCCAATTGGAAGCCGCACGCGCCGCCGTTCCCATCGTGTCACCTTTGCATTTTGAAGGCTATGCGCGCGCCGACGGGCGTGTCGGCACCCGCAACACCGTTGCCTTGGTTGCGACCGTTAATTGCTCTGCAACCGTTATCCGCCAGGCGGCGGCAGAATTGGACGCCAGTGGCATTCTTGCCGACTTTGACAATGTTGACGGCTTCGTGGCGCTTGCACACACTACCGGCTGCGGCATGGCCGCCAGCGGGCGTGGGTATGATATTTTGCAACGCGTGCTGTGGGGCCATGCCACGCACCCCAATGTTGGTGCCGCGATATTTGTCGGCTTAGGCTGCGAGGTGATGCAGATTGCGCGCATGAAAGCGCAATTTGGCGCGGGAGCAAAGGAACGACTGCACGCGCTGACTATACAAGAGACCGGCGGTACGCGGGCGACAATTAATGCGATTAAAGACCATGTCATCGCGCTGCTGCCGACGTTGAACCAATGCAAACGCAGCCCGCAACCGATGTCGGCACTGTGTGTGGGTCTTCAATGCGGCGGCTCAGACGGTTTTTCGACCATTACCGCCAATCCCGCTTTGGGCGTCGCCAGCGATCTTTTGGTGGCTCAAGGTGCCACCGTCATTCTTTCGGAGACACCGGAAATTTATGGCGCGGAACGCCTATTGCTGGACCGGGCCATCTCTGAACCGGTGGCTGAAAAGCTGATGGCGCACATTCGCTGGTGGCAAGATTACGCGCAGCAGAATGGCGCTTCACTGGACAACAATCCAAGCCCGGGCAACAAGCTGGGCGGCATTACCACAA
>JBAUIL010000356.1:0-2351 GCA_049682915.1 Ahrensia sp.
CTGCTTTTTCAGCGTGGGCGAAAGGGGCGCTTTAGCGTGACATCTTTGCGAGGCGCTTTTGCCAGGCTTTGATTTGTTTGCGCACTTCGGTGGGTGCGGTGCCGCCATAGCTGGTGCGGCTGGCGACGGATTTCTGCACGCTTAGCACATCAAACACGGTTTCATTGATGGCCGGGTTGATGGATTGCAGGTCTTCGAGCTTCAGTTTTTCAAGGCCGATTTTCTTTTCCTCGGCCATGGCCACCGCACGACCGGTGATGTGGTGGGCATCGCGGAAGGGAAGTCCCGCCTCGCGCACCAACCAATCGGCCAGATCGGTGGCGATAGAATAGCCGCTACCTGCGGCCTTTTTCATAGCGGGCTTCATGATTTCGATATCGGCCATCATGCCGGTCATGGCGGCCAGTGCAAGTTCCAGGCTTTCGGCGGCATCAAACACCGGCTCTTTGTCTTCCTGCATGTCTTTTGAATAGGACAGCGGCAGGCCCTTCATCACGGTCAGAAGCGTGATGTTGGCGCCATTGATGCGGGCAACCTTGGCGCGCACCAGTTCGGCGGCGTCGGGGTTTTTCTTTTGCGGCATGATGGACGAGCCGGTGGAAAATGCGTCCGACAGGCGCACAAAGCCAAATTGCGGGGTGGACCAGATGACGATTTCTTCGGCCAGCCGCGACAGGTGCGTTGCACAGATCGAGGCGGTGCTCAAAAATTCCAGCGCGAAGTCACGGTCTGAGACGGTGTCGAGCGAGTTGCGGGTAGGCTCGCGGAAGCCGAGCGCCTTGGCGGTTTGGTGCCGGTCGATGGGAAAGCCAGTGCCTGCAAGTGCTGCGGCACCCAGCGGGCACTCATCCATCCGCTCAATGGCGTCTTGGACGCGGCTCAAATCGCGGCCAAACATTTCGACATATGCCATGCAGTGATGGCCGAAGGTGACCGGCTGGGCGGTTTGCAAATGGGTGAAGCCGGGCATCACGGTGGACGCGTGTTCTTGCGCGCGGTCTAGAAAGACAGCGATCAGCTTAATGAGCGCGGTTTGCGTGCGCTGCAATTCGGCCTTCACCCACAGGCGGAAATCAAGTGCCACCTGATCGTTGCGCGAGCGCGCGGTGTGCAAGCGGCCTGCCGCATCGCCGATCAAGTCGCGCAGGCGGCTTTCAATATTCATATGAATGTCTTCAAGGGCGCGTGAAAACACGAATGTGCCCGCTTCGATCTCTGACGAAATCGTGTTCAGGCCGTCAATAATCTTGTCGCGATCTTGGGCGGTGATTATGTCATTGTCAGCCAACATGGTGGCGTGGGCGATGGAGCCTGCGATATCCTGGGCGTAGAGTTTCTGGTCAAACCCGATGGAAGCATTGATTTCTTCCATGATGGCAGAGGGGCCGGTGGCGAAGCGTCCGCCCCACATTGCATTTGAACCGGCGCTTTTTTCAGGGTTAGACATGAACAAACAATCTCCAAAAAACGATCAACCAACACCCGCAAGCGCCAAGGCTCCCATGTCGATGGGCAAGCTCATCGGTATCGCGCTGGTGGCGGGTGCTGTTGTGGGCACGGGCGGGCTATACGTCATGGGTGGCTTTGATGGCAATGGTGCGCAGGTCGCCAATAAAGCAACGGACGCCAATTCTGGCGGCACATGCGAAGCCTCGTTTGAAGCCGCCGCCGATCTGGCGCCATTGATGACCGGCGATATTGCCGCCATGGCGATGCGCACCCAAGGCGAGCCGATTGGTGATTTGTCGTTTCTCAACGCTGATGGCGAGGCGCTTACATTAGCCGACACCGGCACCAAATACCGGTTGATCAACCTCTGGGCCACCTGGTGCGCGCCCTGCCGCGAAGAAATGCCGTGGCTTGATGAATTGCAAGCGACCAAAGGCGGCGATGACTTCAAAGTCGTCGCGATCTCCGTCGATGGTGGCTCTGCCGACAAGCCCAAGGCGTTTTTCAACGAGGTCGGCGTGCAAAACCTGACCTACTATCAAGACCCGACGATTGATGTGTTCAACCGCCTCAAACGCGAAGGCCTCGCCTTCGGCCTGCCGGTGACACTGCTGGTGGACGACGCCAATTGCGTCATCGCCAATATGAACGGCCCCGCCCACTGGAACAGCCCGGACGCCATGGCACTGGCGGACGCGCTGGTGGGGCGGTGATTTTTTTTGCGCCCCCGGCGAACCAAAATCCCCGCCTTACAAAAATGTAAAGTTCACCACAGCTTCCGGCAAAGTCCGTCCTCCATTTTGTGATCATTGAAAGACGCAGGGTCTTTTGAGAAATCAAAGTGGAGAAAAAGACATGTACAAGAAACTCATCGCAAGCACACTGGTTGCAGCAACACTGGT
>JBAUIL010000357.1:0-12494 GCA_049682915.1 Ahrensia sp.
TAATGAACGCCTTTTGCGCGTCCGTGAACCTCGATGCCTTCATCGTGTCTGCTCCTTCTCCCCAGCCTCAGGATAAAGGGCAAAACTCCAGTTTCAAATGGAGGAAAAATCAGGTGTCAGAGCACCGCCGGGCTGCGCCAGATGATGGCCGGTCAGGCCCGACCGCGCCAAGCCGACGACGAGCAGGCGATCTGCCGACAAGCCTATATCTTCGTCAAACAGTCCAACGGTCTCAAAGGTGGATTTGCGGATCACCAGCCCGTTGATTGCGGGAATACCAAACAGTGCGCCATCAAGGTCCAGCGGGCTGTCGCGCCGCATCGCTTGGGCACTGTCAACCGACCGGCCCTGAATGACGTCGCTGCTGGTCCATCCCGCTGTTTCGTCCGCCTTTAGAACAGCCAGCGCGCCGGTCAGCGCGTCGGGCAACAATTCATCGTCTGAATTCACGAAGGTGATCGCCATGCCGCGCGCCGCTTTCACACCGCGGTTGAAGCCGTTGTAAAGGCCTGTATCGGTGCCGGGCAAAATGGTGACGAAAGAATAGCCTTCTGCAATGTCGAGGGTCGCGTCGCTGGAGCCGCCATCGGCGATCAGCACTTCAGCGCTGTGGCCTGCTTGTTGGCAGCGCTGCAACTCATCGCTAATCGATGTCAGCGCATCGGCCAAATGCGCTTCTGCGTTCAGGGTCGCAACGACAATTGTTACGTCAATGTCAGCTGTCTCATTCGCTGTCATGCGGCCACAAAGGCTTCCAAAGCTTCAACCGCGCCGATGATATGGTACAGGCTGCTCGCCGGTATATTTTCGGTGATAAAGCTGCCGTCTTTTTTCATTTTATCGAACCACAGGCCGCCCGGCGCACTGATGAGAAAACGGTCAACGCCTTTCACCGCATCATGCAGGTTTTGCACATAGCGCGCAGCTGTCGCCGGTTCGCTATCGCCCGCCAATACGGCTGCTGCCTTAAGCCACTCGGTTTGCGACCAAAGCCGCGCAATGTCGGTCAACGGCTCAAAGCGTTCATTCATCTGCAAAATAGCGACGCCGCGTTTGGTGTCGATGCCTGCGCTGCCGACATCAAACAGCTCCCGTGCCACCGCCGCAAAGCGGGGATTACCGGCGACAGTTGACCAGCGGTTCAAAAGCCATGCCCATTCAAACTGATGGCCCGGCTCAAGAACATGGCCCTTATCGCCTTCAAGCGGCTTCCAGTCAGCGCTGAAAAACTCGTGCAGCAGCCCGTCTTCGCCAATCAAATGGTCACACAGAAGATTGGCGATTTGATTGGCCAGTGAGGTCCAGCGCGGATCACCACCACCGGTCGCCCAGTCAATGGCGACTTCAAACAGGTGCATATGCGCATTGGCCTGGTAGCAATCCGGTGGCGCTTCGCAAAAGCCAAGGCCACCGTCGCTGCGCCCGAAACGGGCTTCAATCGCGTCCAGCTGCGCAAGCGCTTGTGCTTCGGCGTCGTCGATGATGTCACGGCTGTGGCACAGCGCTAACAGCGTGAATGTCTGATCGTAGAGCCGCACCGCGTCGGACGTTTTGGCGCAGTCCGCGCTCACTACATCGCGCATCAGGCCATCAGCACCGGCATAGTGATTTTGGGCGGCATGCAAGCCCGCTTTCACCGCATCGCGCCACGGGCCGGGCCAGCCGCTTCTGCCGGCACGGGCATAGACAAATGCCTGCCGCCCCTGCACGCGCGCGCGCACCGGCGTATCGGTTGGCCGTCCGTCTTCATGCGAAAGACATTCGCGGAACAAGCCGTTCGCATGGTCAAAACCATGGCTCCACCATAGTGGCAGAACAACCGTATCCAGCCATTGCCGCCAGCGTTTGGCGGTCGCTGCCAGATCGACCGCGCTGCCCGGCACATCGACCAGATATTGGCGCTGCTCTTTGAGCACGTCGACGATTTGCTTGACGCCCTGCGAGCGCTCAAGCGGTGTGACCAGAACCACATCCGGCTCGACGATGATGTTTAGTCCTTCAACACCGGCAACAACAACCGGCTGATCGGTTGTCGCGCGGATGTGGCAATTATCCGCGTCGATCAGCAGGGCATCGCCGATATGGGCATTGCCGCGCGCGTCGTGCGCCATGGTGGTATGAACCGCGTCCCATGCGCCCAGATCCGACCATTCAACCGAGGAGCGGACGACCTTTAGGTCGTCATATTTCTCCATCACGGCGTAATCAAAGGAAACCTTCGGTGCCTGCTTGAAAGGCTCGCCAAGGACCAGGCCCCCTTGAACAGCGCGGCTTTGTTTGAGTGCGTCACGCGCCGCAGCCAGCACGTCGGGCGAGGTTGCCTCAAAGGCTTTAGTAAGCGTGTCCGCCCGGGCGATGAAGTTACCTGAGTTCCACAAAAAGCCTTCGTCGATGTAGCGCGCTGCTGTCTGCGTATCGGGTTTTTCGTAAAACGCGCTCAGCGGGCCAACCGAACCCTTGTCAAAACCCGGTTGGATGTAGCCATAGGCCGGACTTGGTTCTGTCGGCATAATGCCAAGGGTCACGATGCCGCCTTCGCGCGCGCTGTCGACGGCGAGATTGATATCAGCGTGGAATTGTTCGGCGCTTGGAATAAAGTGATCAGACGCGACGATGATCAACACGCCTAGCGGGTCGATTGCTTCGACATAGGCAACGGCTGCGGCGATGGCGGGGGCGGAATCGCGCGCCATCGGTTCAAGCAGCATTTTGGTCGGCACAGTCGCACCACCGGTCTGCGCATTGATCCAACCGGCATGGCGTTCGCCGGCGACAACAATCAATTCGCCGATATCGGCAATGCCGCACACCCGGTTCACGGTTTGCTCAAACAGCGTCGCTTCACCGACCAACGGCACAAATTGCTTGGGCCGTGAAGGGCGTGACGCAGGCCACAAGCGGGCGCCTGAACCGCCGCACATAATGACCGAATATGTGTTAGAAACGGTGTTATTCACGCCGGTTCTCCTGTTGATACGCCGCTATTGAACAATATGCTTGCGTTGTAAACACCCGGCTTTCCCCAAGTGGCATGCGGTTTAACGCCAAAATCACATGAACCTCTCCGCTTGCCAAGCCGATTTCGTCTCGAACAGCGTATGTGGTGGGGAGTACTACGCGAGTTTGACGGACTAGCAACTGTATTTCTCAGGCCTGCTGATGTGACCACTTCAGGCCTGATTTGATGAGCGCGTTGGCGATTGTTGTGAACTTTCGGGCGACTGCTGTGATGACGAGTTTGTGCGGTTTTCCTGCTGCGCGCAGGCGATCAGCGAAGATCTTCAGGACTGGATTGTGATGGCTTGCGACCAGAGCGGCCTGGAACATCACATGTCTGAGTGCTCGCCTTCCCCCGCCAATGGTTCGTTTACCATGCATCGCTCCGCTGTCGTGTGCAATGGGGGCAAGTCCTGCGAGCGCAGCGGCCTGCCCGCCTGTGATCTGCCCCAGTTCCGGCATTTCGGCGAGTAACATGGTGCTGGCGACAGGGCCGATTCCGGGCACGGAGCGCAGGATGCTGGCAGTCGCAGCAAGGCCTTCGTCAGTCGCAATGACCTGTTCGATCCGCGCCTCCAACTCTGCGATCTGGCGGTCAAGAAGTCCTCGCAGTTCGGCGTCCATGGCCGTGAACATGTCTGCTGTTGCCAGTTTCTGATGCGCCTTGATCTGCGCCAGAAGCCGCTTGCGTGTTTCCACGAGTTGCCCCCGCTTTGACGTCAACGCTCTGAGAAGACGTAGCTTTTCATGCGGAAGGCCGCGTCCCGCATCTGGGCGAAAAGCCATGAAGCGCGCGATGAGTTCCGCGTCGATCCGGTCCGTTTTGGCCCGTGTGCCACGGCATGCTGCGAAGGCTTTGATCTGGGCTGGCGGAAGTTGTCTGGTGGCGACACCTGCCATGTCCAGAGCCGACCACAAGCGCCATTCGTGACCGCCAGTGGCTTCAAAGCACACTAGGGCATTGCGACTGCGCGCCAACGCGATCAAGCGCCCATGCCCTTCATCCGTATTTGGCAATCGCTCCCTCGCATCATCGGGAAGGCAGTGAATGTCCAGCCAATCGCGGCTGACATCTATGCCAATGATTTCAGCTTGTGTTACGGTATCCATGCTCTCTTCCTTCTGGTTCGTGGTCCGAGATGGCCACATGCAACTGTTCGAGACGATGAAGAGAGACGGTGCTGGCTTGCTAGAAAACGTGGTCAACGCCACAAGGGTCAGACGCCAAGCACCATCCCGTCAGCAACCTTGGCCAAGGTCGCTGACGGGACTAAAATAGCAGAAACGAGATACAGAAGGCTCAGGACTCATTGAATCCACCATATGACGATTGCGGCGATTGTGATTGCGGCCATGAAGACATCCGCATGTCGGTCATAGCGGGTGGCGATGCGACGCCCGTCTTTGAGCCGCCTGAACATGTTCTCGATTTTATGACGTTGTTTGTATTGGGTTTTACAGAATGATGCGGGGGGTTCACGCCGCTTGCGCGGCGGAATGCAAGGTGAGATGCCTTTCGCCTTGAGAGCAGCCCGGTACTCATCGGAGTCGTAGCCCTTGTCAGCGATTATCGTCGCGCCGACCCGTCGGGCAAGGCTGGATACAAGATCTTGGCGCCGATGTGGTCGGAGACTTGGCCTGCCGTCAGGCACATCGCGACGGGACGGCCCTCACCATCCGTTGGCTGACAGGCGTTGCGTGCAACGTCGAGAAGCACATACGGCATGCAGTTTGGTGTTCAATCCGCCCTTTGTGCGGCCGATATGGCGGGGAAGAATCCCCCTTTAAGGAGGCTCGACGCCGTGCGATGACCCTTCAGATGCGTTGCATCGATCATCAGCGTGCCAGGTGGACCGTCGGTTGCCGCCAAGCTGCTGAAAATCCTGTCAAACACACCAAGTTCAGTCCAGCGCCGGAAGCGGTTACAAAGTGTCTTGTGCGGTCCATAATCCTTCGGCGCATCTTTCCACTGTAGGCCGTGCTTCAACACGTATATGTTGTGACCTGAGACCCGACTTCCCTCCAGCTATTTGGAGAATTCGTCGGTTTGTTTCTGGCCTTAAGCGGCCTGTTTTTCCAGTGCCATTTTCATGGCGTACTCGTTGGGCGTGATGTTGCCCAATGATGAATGCGGTCTGTGTTGGTTGTAGTCCTCCTTCCATGCGGTGATGTGTTGTCTGGCCTGCGGCAACGATGAGAACAGCGTCTCGTTTAAGCATTCATCCCTGAAGCTGCCGTTGAAACTTTCGATGAAGCCGTTTTGCATCGGCTTACCCGGCGCGATGTAGTGCCAGTCCACACCCGTCTCCTGACACCACTTCAGCACAGCCATGCTGGTCATCTCGGTTCCATTGTCGCTGACAATTGTGTGTGGCTTGCCACGCCGTTCGATGACCGCATCCAGTTCGCGTGTCATGCGCAGACCGGACAGGGATGTGTCTGCCACGAGCCCCAGGCATTCGCGGCTGAAGTCGTCGACCACGGCCAGAACCCTAAACCTGCGGCCATCTGTGAAGGCGTCAGACACAAAGTCCAAGCTCCATCGTTCGTTGGCTCTGCTGGCTAGCACCATGGGCCTGCGTGTGCCCAAAGCTCGTTTGCGACCACCACGCTTGCGCACCTGCAGCTTCTCCTCACGATACAGTCTCCTGAGCTTCTTCTGGTTCATGATGATGCCCTGCCGCTCCAGCATCACGTGAATACGTCTGTAGCCAAAGCGACGGCGCTCAGCCGCGACCGCCTTCATCGCCACGCGAAGATGCGTGTCATCTAGTCGAACGCTTGAGTAGCGCACACTGGATCTATCAATCTGAAGCACAGAACACGCCCGACGCTGGCTCACCCCGTGCACTTTGCAGAGGTGTGCCACGGCTTGCCGTCTCGCGGCGGGCGTCACCACTTTTTTGCGTTAACGTCCTTCAGCATCGCGTTGTCCAGCATCTGCTCGGCCAACAACTTCTTCAGCTTAGCGTTCTCATCTTCAAGCGCCTTGAGCTTGCGGGCATCGGATACGTCCATGCCGCCAAACTTGGCCTTGTACTTGTAGAACGAAGCCGTGCTGATGCCGTGCTTGCGGCAAACATCGCCAGTCGGCGTTCCTGCCTCCTGCTCCTTGATCATGCCGATGATCTGTTCCTCGGTGAAGCGTGAGCGTCTCATATGTCGTCTCCTTGTCGAGACGAACTCTACTCATTTTTGGAAGAGATTCAGGGTCTCAGGTCATCTTCAACCGCCTGTTCTCGTCTTCCAGTTCACGCAGCTTCTTTATGTCCGTCGGTAACAGCTCGGCATACTTCTTCTTCCAATTGAAGTACGTCGCCTAGCTGATGCCAGCATTCCGACAAATCTCCGCAACCGGTGCGCCTTCTTCGCCTTGCTTGATGATAAACGCCTTCTGCGCGTCCGTGAATTTGGATGCCTTAATCGCTATCCGCTCTTCTCCCAGCCGAGGGAAATCTAGCGGAAACTAAATCCTTAAGCGAGGACGTTTTCAGGAAGCACAGCAGTAGCCAAAGTTCACGTAGTTCGAGCGGTAAAAATCAAATCGTCCTACTTTGCAAGTGAGGAACGATAATGATCTAACACGTCTTCTATCGGACCAAATTTTTTCGGTGTGCCGTTATCAAGCCATAGTCCGTGTGTACAATTTTTACGTAATAATTCAGTGGAATGAGACGCCATGACAACAATACCCGTCTTCTCGAGGAGCTCAGCAACTCGCGCCCTAGCCGTACGCTGAAATTGCTCGTCGCCTACAATTATTCCTTCGTCCATGATCAGTATCTCTGGTTGAAAGGCTGTGACGGTCGCGAAAACCAGTCTGGCGTTCATCCCGGCGGAATAAATTTTGATTGGCATTCTCAAATACTCGCCCAAGCCTGTTTCCGCTGCTATCGCGTCAATCTTTTCGTTGATCTCTTGACGGCTGTAGCCAAGCCAAAGCGCCCGCTGAATAATGTTCTCATAACCCGATAGTTCCGGATTCACGCCTCCATGCATTGACAATAGTGATGTCACACTCCCGTCGATCTTTACAGTGCCTTGCTGGGGTTGAAGACATCCCGTTATAACTTTTAGTAAGGTTGTTTTGCCCGAGCCATTCCCGCCAATAAGACCGAGCGCATCGCCTTCCCTTATCGATAATGATAAGCCATTTAGAGGCTGCGCCACAGTCGCTCGATTTTGATGGCCGACAGCAATATTGGCCCCAATCTGAGCGCTGCTACTGATGGGAGATTTTAAGATTTCTCGTTTGACGGGGGCATATTTGCCCCTCAAAGAATACCAAACAGAAACATTGTCGAGCTCGATTGAAGTCATTGTCTAAACCCAGAATCTTATCAGTCGACGAGAAATGACAAATGCTACTAAGCTGACGCTGGCGGTAATAATGCAAAATACTCCAACGAAAAGCCAAGAAAATTCAACGTTCGGTTGATTTAAAAGTGAACCACGAGATATCGAAAGCAGATGGTAGAATGGGTTCAGCACAAGTACCTGATCCCTCAATGTTAGTCCGGTGGGTACCCAGAAAATAGGCGTCAGGAAAAACATGAACCGCATAGCTAGATCTACCAATTGAGTGACGTCTCTATATCTCACACAGATTATTGCCAGGAGCAAACAACCAAAAAAAACTGTAATAACAATCAATGGAATAGAAAATAAGAAATAAATAATTGATAAAATATCACATGATTTAGAGAAAAATAATACAAAAATTACTGCAATCATCTCATACAAAAAAATTATAAAATTCTTATCAATAACACGGTATATGTGTATACTCAAAGGGGCGTCAATTTGTGAAATAGATGCAGAAGAATTTTTAAAGATATTGCAGCTTTCTACAATTGATCGCGATAAAAATCCCCAAATAGCCAGTCCCGAAGCTGTATATGGTAAAAATTCAAAAACTGATTTGTTCCCAAAGCCAGAAAACACAAATGAGAGTCCCAATGCGAATAAAACCATTGAGAGAGGAAACCAGGCAGGACCAATACGCGTTTGTCGATGTCGCACCTGAACATCTTTAGTAGCAAGCCAATGCCATAGCTCATATCGGCGGAAGCCATCTACTAGGTCCTCAATCGCTTTCAATAACTCAACACGCCAATTCATCAAAAGTAAGTCCCAGATTTTTCTTTAGGCTTTGAGCATCAAACAATAACTACCGGTCATCAAAGAAGGCGGCATGCGGTATGATGAACCGCAGATTCATATTCAATTGGTTATGCCATAGTGGAATTGCTCGGTCTGAATTTCGTCATTGGAGCGTCTGATTTCGAGCGTTTTCTAACCAGCTAGGTCCTCTTACGCAATAGCACAAAAATTGTGGGGTTTAATGAGGCTACACGCTCAATCATATCAAAACGACACAACTGTCACCACTCATCGGATCATTTAGGCTGCCAAATGAACCGCTCGCTTCGCCGTCGAGGCACATCCACATGTGGAGACCTCGAAAAACCTACCGCTTTTGCGGTTTTTGCGATTCGATCCTGCTTGTTCGATTTGCGGGAAGCTGATGACGCGGGGACAGCCTGGTTTCCTTGATCTGGACGAGCGTTACGAGCGGCTGAGTGCCGTGGGCAATCTGCTCGAGAAGCTGAACGCGCTCATTCCTTGGCCGGTGTTCGAGAAACCGTTGGCGAATCCCCGTGCCCAGAAACGCAATCGATCTCACACCGTAGAGCGCGGCTATGCTATAAAGATGACCGCCTGCTCGAGGCAACTTTGGTCGATCACTGCCGAAACCCGGGCAAGCGCCAGCGTAAGGGTGTTTTGCCCGAAACTTGTCATGCGCGATGAACACCCACGAACCACCACAATAAAGGAGCTTGCCGACCGGACTTGTCAGACTATTCGGCAGGTTTATCGGATTTGGACCGGACCGGATCGAATTCAAAGGCGTCTAAGAGATTCGCCTCAATCAAACAATGCAGGATTGTGCCGTGTTGACAGATTTAAGGACTTGAACCGAGCTTCATGTTCCGTTGTCATCATGGTTGACTTCATTGAAACTATGGATGATTTTCACGTCAAAGAGCGCTGCCCAGGCTTCAACCTGCGCCACCTGACTGGCGACAACGCCGGTGCCCTTCGCCCACCAGCCATTGCCTATTGCAATCAGGATTTTGGGCTGATGGGCCATGGACTGGAGGATCGGCCAGACCAGCAGATGTTCCGAGCAAATCAACGGCGCGATCGAACGATCCTGAATGGTGACAACCGGATTGCGGAAGAACTGAGCCTTCGCGCCACCCGCTGACCATGGCCGCCACATGGCAACAGGAACCGGCATGCGTTGGCGGTAGAGGATTTCGCTGCCGTTGACTGTGACCTTGACGACGACATTGTCGTAGCTATGTGCGTTCAGAACGATGGCGCCACCAAGGACCGTGGCATCTGTCCCCTCCAAATTTTGCGTCCAGAGCTGTTCCGTCGTCGGCGTCCAGGTTCCAAAAGCGCTTTCGGGCAGGACGATCACCGAATAGCCCTCGCCTGCTGCTTTCCTGACCATGGCAATGGTCGTCCTGTGCTGCTGGAACCCGTTGGCGTTTCCCTTGTCCGAGTAGTCAAATTCGGTATTGATTCCGATCCATCCGTCCGGTGCCATCGGCTCTGTCCAGGTCACTGCGGAAAATGCCCAAGCTCCCCCAAGGGCAAACGCGGCGACTGGCCAGAACTTTGTCGTCATCACAAGGAGGCCGATCATTGTGGTGGCGAGGCCAAGCCATCCCCATCCCGGAAACAACACGCCGGCCGCGGTGATCGGGCTCGCCCATCCCATGATGCCGAAGGGTGGCACGGTCATCACGATTGACGCCACACAATAGCGTTCTGCACGACGCCGACCCGGCTTCGATGTCCAGAGAACCGTGTAGACCAGAACGAAGCTGGCGGATGCGGCCAACCACAGCCCGATGCCCCCGATCATGCCGATTTCGAGATAGGTTGCCGCACCTTGAGGCAGGTCACCCGACGCTGCGAGGAAGTATGCAGCAGCCACCATCGCCGCGACAAGCCTTGTCGGCGACAGTGCCCAGAGGAGCGGAAACAGACAGGCGAGCGGAATGGTTAGAACCTGGCCGCTCCAGGCCATCACACCGATTGCAATAGCTGCGCCAACGAGACCGAAACTCGAGAGCAAGCTACGGCCAGGTGAGAACAGGTTCCGCGAGACCGAGTACACCAACGGCCGGCACCGGCCCAAAGTACCGTGAGTCATAGGACCCCCCGTAAGGTGAGTGGAGAAACAACATGCCGGTCGGGACGCTGCCGCCGGCAAAGGGGATGAGCTGCCTGCCAGAGCCATCGACGGGTTGCAGCCTTGAGTCCGGCAGTTCCTCGCCATCAATGACGACGGATCGGCCGATCACGACCGATTGCCCGGGCACGGCGACGACAGTCTTGATCAGCGGGGCTAGCCAGCCCGGACAAAGACCACGCCGCAGATAACCGCGCTCACGCGCTTGGGCGAACTCTTGATTCAGCGGCGGACATATGAAGACATAGTCGCCGTGCTCAACAGGACGGTTCAACGGGGCAATGCGCCAGATCCCGACCGGAACACTGGGTGTCCAGTTGATCCGCAGGCCTGCTCCATATCCCCCACCCAACAGCGTCACGGGAATGCTAAAGAGAACCACAATCATACCCATGCGACGACGCCGGCTCACTGCTTCAAGCCCTTTGATTGGCGCTGGATCTGGCGCAAGGCCTCGCTTTCCTTCAGCGCTTGTTGCGTGCGTTCATGGGCAGCGAGTTGCTGGCCGGCCCGCATGAGCGGCCAGGCGGTCGCGAGCTTGTTGCGTTCGCCTGGTTGCAGGCCAAGCGCGGCCTTCTCGAAGGCCGGACCTGATGGTTCCCGGGCAGCGTTGGTGAGAAGGGTGCGTTCGCCAAACCGTCCGGACACAGCCCTGTTGAAGACGTCGAGTTCGGCCTTGGCCATTTTGTCGGCGAGCGCAAAGCCGAGCGCGGCGGACAGGTCGTTGCGGTCGATGGCGTCGCGGATCCTTTCGAGGACACGCGCCGCTGATGGCGACAGTGCCGGGATGTCGATCGCGGTTTTCTGGCGCAGGGATACCTCTTCGCCCACATGTTTTTTCAGTGATGTCTGGCGCATGGCGAGATAGCGTTCGAGGTCGCGTTTGAGCGCCGGGCCATTGAGCTCGGCGACGCGCCGTTCCTCCCGGTCCGCACGGCTTGCCAGAAGTCCCGTCCGCCCACGGAGCGCGCCAAAGTTTTCAGCGTTCTGTTCGATCTCATGGAGACGTTGCTGGGCAACGGTCGGGTCTTCGAGAACCGCTTCCATGCGCATGGCCTTGAAGGCGGCTTCAGGATCCGCATAGACGAGACGGATGCGGTCGGAGACTTGGTCCCATTGTTTCAGGAGCGTGGCATCGGCGCGCATTTTTTCTTCTGCTGCCTCGGCAACGGACGCGTTGAAGTGCGAGACGCCCTTGACCATGGGTTCCGCCTCTCGGAACAGATGTTCGGATTGTGATCGTGGTTTCTCAGCAAGCCCAAGCCTTGCGCCAATCGTCCGGAGTGTCTGGCCCAATTCGGCAAGTCTCTGCTTCTGCCGGAGCGTCCATTGCAGCTGGTCTCGGATCAGGGTTCGGGCAACGCGGACAAGATTGAGGCCGCGACTGTTGGCAAAGCGCAGCGCGTGGCCATAGAAGCGCCCGCCTACATAATCGATCGTGATGTCCTTGGCGTTTTTCCGCGACAGGAGCTTCTCGAGGCCACCGGCAGCGGCAAAGCTCTTCTGGCCGAAGTACAGCGCCACATCCTCGCGGTGGCGTGTCATCGCCACATAGGTCAGATGCCGGTCGAGCGAGAGCGACGCCAGCACCTTGACCTGGTCAACGGTGGCACCCTGGCTCTTGTGGATTGTTGTGGCATAGCCGTGGTCGAGATTGCGATAAGCGCGTTCAAGGATCTCGACGCGCCTTTCTGTTTGTCCATCCCCGACCGTGACAACAACACGGCCCTGATTGGCTTCTGCCACTTTGCCGATCATGCCGTTCTTGACGCCAAGGGTGCTGTCATTCTTCAGGAAGACGATTTGTTCTCCGGCGGCAAACTGCCGGATGCCGTCCTCTGTCCGGAAGGCGTGGCCCTCGTCGATGAGACCGCGCTCGATCAGTTTCGTCCGCGCCATCATGTTGAGCTGACGGACATCGCGGCGCAGATGCGCGAGGATCAGCGAGGATTTGTCCGGATCGTACTCCCGGTTCCAGTCTGCGATCAGCGTTTCGATGGCGTCGGCCTTGGCAGGCTTGCCAATCACCTTGCCGTTTGCCTTGTAGGCTGACAACGCTTGGCCGACCCGTCCACGCGCCAGATCGAGCGAGGCGGCGCGCATCCAGTCTTCTCTCTGGCGGTAGATGGTCTCGAGTTCAGCGTAACCCGTGCGCTCGGCAATGGCGCGGAAGGCGGCACCCGCCTCGATCGGCTGCAGCTGTTCGGCATCCCCCACCAGAATGAGT
>JBAUIL010000358.1:0-1528 GCA_049682915.1 Ahrensia sp.
ACCAATGCCACCGGCAAATTGCGCCGCACCCACAAAGTGCTGATCGGCGATGGTGGCAATGCGCATCTGATCCGTGTCATACGCGGGCATGCCAATGCGATTGAAAACATGCCGATGTTTTTCATCCCGTTGGTCATCGGCGCGCTGATCGGTATGCCGGTGATCGCCGTGCATGTGTTGGGCGGCCTGTTCACCATCGGGCGCGCGCTGCACGCATCGCATTTCATTGCAGAAAACGCCCCGCTGAAAACCCGCTTTGCAGGCTTCGGCATCGCGTTTCTGGCGCATATTGTGCTGGTTTTGGGCCTGCTCGCTCATGGGTTGTGGACGCTGCTTGCGGGCGCGTAATGCGTCTAAAACTTGCATTATGGGACTTTGATACCCATTTTCGGCGTGTGAAGGGAAACTTGAACCCGCTGAAAGGGGAAACTATGACCAACACTTCAAAGCCGACATCACAGATGACGCGGCGCACACTTCTCGCCGCCAGTGCTGCAACCGCAGCACTAGCAGCTACCGCACCAAGCTTCGCCGCCATCGGCACGGCTGCAGTGCCAACTGGCCGCACATGCAGCACATTGCATCCGCTTATCGGCCAGAACCTCGCGATGTTTTGTGATGATGCCAGCGTTTCGCAGACGGAGAAAAATCTCGCGCTTAGATCGACGCATTGCCCGGAATGCGCGGTTCAAATTACCCCGTTTGGTGCGTCTGTTGGCCATGTAAGGCTGCAAAGCTAAAGATGAGGCGGCCTTGCCGCCTCAAATTTGTGCCGATAGACTTGGTCTTAATCACTCGGTGCATTCAGCGAAAGGATCACAGCCAATATGGTGAGTCCTTAGTCTATGCTTAGCGTCGTATTGCCAACCTTTTGATTGGTGCCAAAACTCAGCTGGCCCGAAGCAAATTTGATGGCCGGTATTATCTGGGTACATGTATCCCACTCTCAGCCGCTCTGCCATGAATTGTATTCCGGTCAGAAGCTGTTCCTCTCCAGTGGTCATCCCTGGAGCGTGAGACCAAGCATATCTTGTAGAAGGAAAAACAACTGCATAGTCTACCCTAGGTTCACCCGCTCGATTAAAAACTTCATCAAAGGTACCACCGACATATCGGCTGGCTTGCCACATTGCATCCTTCAAATTGCCAGGATTAGTAAGAACTTTCGACTTAACTTCGAACGCTATACAAGCCGGCGTCAGCAGTTCTCTTTGAGTTACAGCAAGGACATCAATGCGCCTTTTTGAGCAATCATTGGCCAAGACTGGAACTTCTTCGAAACAGTCGAAAAAAATTTCAAGTATGGAAATCAGTTCTGCACGGACGCCCTTTTCGTAATCCAAGTCGCCTTACTCCCATTCAATCGTGCCGGGTGGTTTGCTGGTCACGTCATAGACCACGCGATTAATGCCGCGCACTTCGTTGATGATGCGGGTCGCGGCGTCGCCCAAGAAGCTCATATCGTAGTGATAGAAATCCGCGGTCATGCCATCAACGGATGTGACCGCGCGCAGGGCGCAGACGAATT
>JBAUIL010000359.1:0-2584 GCA_049682915.1 Ahrensia sp.
TTCCCAAATGCGCGGTGCTGACCCACGGCCAAATGGGCTTTGTGTTGAACAATCATGTGGCGGATTTGATGCCCGGCCTGTCAGCGCGTGACGCGTCGCTGGTCATTGCGCCGCTGTCACATGGCGCGGGGCTGCATCTGTTCGTTCAAGTCACCCAATGTGCCACCAATGTGCTGATGCCGGACGACCGTTTCGACGTCGCCACTGCCTGCGCATTGATTGAAAAGCACCGGGTTTCAAACCTGTTTGCAGTGCCCACCATCATCAAGCGCCTTGTCGAAGACGAGGCTGTGGCCAAGCATGATCTCTCTAGCCTCAAACATGTGGTCTATGCCGGGGCACCGATGTACCGCGCCGACCAGATCAAAGCGCTTGACGCGCTTGGTCCGGTGATTGTGCAGTATTTCGGGCTGGGTGAAGTCACCGGCGCGATTACCGTGTTGCCTGCCGATGAGCACGATATCGACGACGCCAAGATGCGCGTCGGTTCCTGCGGCTATCCACGCACCGGCATGGAGGTGGCAATACTCGACAGTGATGGCACGCGGTTGGGGGCCAATCAGACCGGCGCGATCGGTGTGCGCGGTGGCGCGGTTTTTTCGGGCTATCTCAACAATGCGGAGGCCAATGCTGAGAGCTTTGTTGATGGCTGGTTCCTGACGGGTGATATCGGCCATCTCGATGAGGGTGGCTATCTCTACCTGACGGGCCGCAAGTCCGACATGTATATATCGGGCGGCTCCAACATCTATCCGCGTGAGGTCGAAGAAGTCATTCTGACCCATCCCGATGTGGATGAAGTCGCGATTGTCGGTGTGCCCGACCGTGACTGGGGTGAAGCGGGCGTCGCTGTCATCGTTGGCAAAGTCGATGTGGAAACACTGAAGCCCTGGATTGCGCAACGCGTGGCACGATACAAGCAGCCGCGCGATATATTCGTCTGGGACGCGCTGCCAAAATCCGGCTACGGCAAGGTTGAGAAAAAGACCGTGCGGCAAATGCTGTTTGATCAGCACCTTGTGCCGGAAACCGTGTGATGGCTGCGCGCTATTACATGGAGCATCCGGGGCCGGTTCATCCGCACCGGATTGAGTGGGCGCGCAGCAGGCTCATTCATGTTATTGCCACCACCGGCACCCCAGGCCAGAGCCTTGAACAGGCGATTGCCGACGCTGTTGCGGCGACCGGCGCTACGAGTGGCAACGGCACGCTGCGCGGCCTGAAGCTGAGCAAAACGCGCTTTACCACCGGCGGCCCCGCGCGCGATGGCAAGGCGGCCAACTATACATTCATTCGCGATTGGCAGGCGCATGCGTTATCAGTGGGCACGTTCACCTTTGGGCTTGATCAGGAAGGTCAGCCTTTCGTCCATTGCCACGCGGTGATCGATGATCCTGAAAACGATGCGCCGATTGCCGGACATCTCTTTCCCAAAGACTGTGTGGTTGCAGCACCGTTTGATGTGTCACTGGTCGGGCTACCCGATATAACCCTCATCCAGCGCCCTGACCCGGAAACGCTTCACTCGGTCTTTGATATCGGGGACAGCCGCAGCGCGCAGGGCGATGCTCTGTTCATCCGTGTGCGCCCCAATGAGGATGTGACCCGCGCGGTGGAGCGCGCATGCGCCGAAGCCGGGATCATTGACGCAACGATCGCGGCATCGGTAGGCAGTCTCAACGCGCCGCAACTGGACACCGGCAGCCACGAAAGCGTCGGCATGGAAGTCATCGCATTCAACGGCCAAGTGCGCGCCGGTGTTGCAACAATGCATGCGCAATTATGCAACGAAGGCGGAACCCTGTTTGGCGGCCAGCTGATTGCCGATGGCGCTTCGGTCTGCGTCACCGCCGAACTGATTGTTAGCCAAGCGGACTACGCGCGGCCCGTCGCAACGCCATAAAGCTGCGTTGAGCGCGCACCTGACCGGCAATAGGCAAGGATCGGCGTCGGCGCATCGGCCAATGCGGCACGGGTGGCGTCGACATTATCATAGGTCATGCCGGTCAGCACGACCGGAATGTAATGGACCTCAATCCCTGCATCTTTGGCGGCAGCTTCAATGGTGGCAAAAGCCGGTTGGCCGGGCTGCTCGTCGTCCGGGCGGTTGCAGATGATGGTTTTGAAGCCTGCCTGCGCCAGCGTTGTAACCTGGCCCGCGTCTATCTGACCGGCCACAGAAAACGTGTCATTGATTTTTCGCACATCCACCGCGCTCATTGTTTGGCCGCCTTTTCTGCTGCGTATTTTTCGACCAACTCACGGGTTTTTTGAACCAGTGCCGCGCCATCGGCACCTTTGGAATTCATCTCTGCAATCCAATCATCATAAACCGGCTGGGCGGCGGCGCGCCATGCCTCAAGCGCCTCGCCTTCGATGGAGACAAACTGGTTGCCTTCGTCTTCAGCTATCTTGCGGGCTGCAACATCGGCTTCCTGCTGGATGCGGCCAAACATAGCCGACAATTCCGCGCCCGAATTGGCATCCAGCACCGCTTTCAGATCATCGGGCATGGCATCGTAAGACTGCTTGTTCATCGCCAACACGAAGGCGGCGGTGTAGATCATCCGGTCACCGGCGAATT
>JBAUIL010000360.1:0-3136 GCA_049682915.1 Ahrensia sp.
GGCAGGATGGCCTGATTGGCACGGTTGCGGGCTTGCTTGGCGGAGCCACCGGCAGAATCGCCCTCAACGATGAACAGCTCTGCGCCTTGGGCGGCGTTTTGAGAGCAGTCGGCCAGCTTGCCGGGCAGACGCAGCTTGCGGACTGCACTTTTGCGGCTGACTTCTTTTTCCTTGCGGCGGCGCACACGCTCATCGGCGCGTTCCATCACCCATTCCAGAAGCCGGTTGGCCTGCGCCGGTGAGGCGGTGAGCCAATGGTCGAATGGATCACGCACAGCGTTTTCAACGAGCTTCTGGGCTTCAACCGTTGCCAGCCTGTCCTTTGTCTGGCCGACGAATTCCGGCTCGCGGATAAAGACCGATAGCATGGCAACGCCGGCCATCATCACATCGTCCGTTGTGATGATAGAGGCGCGTTTGTTGCCGGTCAGTTCCGCATAGGCTTTCAGGCCACGGGTGATTGCCAGCCGGAAACCGGCCTCATGTGTGCCGCCTTCAGGCGTCGGGATGGTGTTACAATAGCTGTCAAAGGAGCCGTCGCCCGTGTGCCAGGTAATCGCCCATTCCATCGCGCCATGGCCGGATTTTTTATCGCTTTTGCCGGAAAAGATGGTGTCCGTCACACGGTGATCGCCTGGCAGAGCGCTTTCCAGATAGTCCTTCAGGCCGCCGGGGAAATGGAACGTGGCTGTCGGCTCAACGCGGTCTTTGTTCTTATCGGTGATCAGTTCCGGTGCGCATGACCAGCGAATTTCCACACCGCCAAACAGATAGGCCTTTGAGCGCGCCATGGCATACAGCCGGGCAGGGTCGAACCGGGCGCCGTCGCCGAAGATTTGTTCATCAGGGCAGAAGCGAACCTTGGTGCCGCGACGGTTGTGCACATCGCCAAGCGCTTGCAGGCCAGTTTGCGGAATGCCGCGCGAAAACGTTTGGCGATACAGCTTGCGGCCGCGCGCCACCTCAACTTCCAGCATGTCCGACAGCGCGTTGACCACCGAGATGCCGACACCGTGCAGGCCGCCGGATGTCTCGTAGGCGTCGCCATCAAACTTACCGCCCGCATGCAGCGTACACATGATGACTTCCAGGGCTGACTTGTCCTTGAATTTCGGGTGCGGATCAACGGGAATGCCGCGACCATTGTCGCTGACCGATAATGTGCCGTCGGCTTCCAGCGCCACTTCGATGAATGTTGCGTGGCCCGCGACAGCTTCGTCCATCGAGTTGTCGATGACTTCGGCAAACAAATGGTGAAGCGCTTTTGAGTCGGTGCCGCCAATATACATGCCGGGGCGTTGGCGTACGGGTTCCAGCCCTTCCAGCACAATGATGGAGGACGCGTCATAGCCGTCATCGCCCTTCACACCGGCGGTCGCTGGTGCGCTGGCCTGTTTGGGAGCCGGTTTTGCGCTTTGTTCCGGCTTTTTGGGTGCTGGAGCAGGAGTGCTTGAAAACAGATCGCCGCTATCGTCCATCAGAAAACAGTGCCTTGGTTTGCATTGCCGAATCGTCGTTTGGTTATGCCATGTTCTGCCCTTCAATGCGAAGGTTGCGCGTTGATTTTATGTGTATGCATCTTGAACTGCGCGGTTGGGCGTGGTGTATCGCGGCACAACAGAAAGCGAGCCTTCCATGCGCGATGAATTGAGCGATTTGCACGGTGATGAAAAAGACCCTGTTAAAGTGTCTCAGCGGGCGATGCGCAAACCGCTTCCCAAGCGGTTTTACACGTCCGTTGCCGTGGAAGAAGCCGATGGAGTGTTTCAGGTAACGCTTGACGGGCGGATAGTGAAGACGCCCGGACGCGCACCATTGCAGTTTCAGCCACAGGTTTTTGCCGAACGGCTGGCGCACGAGTTTGATGCGCAGGCGGAAGAAATCAATCCGGCGACGATGCCGTTTTATCGTTTGGCCAACACAGCGTTTGATGGCGTGGCGACGGATTTGCAGGCGGTGCGCGAAGACATCATCCGGTTTTCGGGCAGTGACTTGCTGTGTTACCGCGCGGCAGGCCCTGACGGTCTAGTTGCGCTTCAGGCGCAACATTGGGACGAACCGCTCGACTGGATGGCAGGCTTGGTCGGCAGCCGGTTTGTGCTGGCCGAAGGCATTATGCATGTCAGCCAGCCCAAGGCGGCGACTGCCGGGTTTGGCGCGCTGGTGGCACAGTATGATGATCCGCTTGCAGTATCAGCCTTTCACGTCATGACAACGCTGACAGGCTCCGCGATATTGGCGTTTGGTGTCATGCGCGGTGAAATGACGGCGCAAGAAGCATGGACAGCAGCCCATGTGGACGAGGATTGGAACATTGCGCAATGGGGAGAAGATGCCCATGCACAGGCGCTGCGCGCTTCCAAATGGATTGACATGGACGTTGCCGCTTTTGTGGCTGCGACGCTCAATCCGGCGACTTGATCCACTGAATTGTCACTGGCTGGCCGGCGGCGCGTTGCGGGTCATGCGGCGGGCGGATGACAAGGCAATTGGCTTTAGCAAACAGTGACAGGACTGACGAATCCTGATTGTCGAAGACATCGACCGCGAGTGCCTTGTCACCACGCGTTGCGATGGCGCGCATATAATGCTCACGGGGGCCGTTGGTGCCAAGCGGCGCTGTGAGCTGTGCGATCTCCTGGCGCACGGCGTGTTTGCGCCCCGCCAAGGCTGCGACAACAGGTGCACAAAACACATGGGCGCACACCATCGACGACACTGGATTGCCCGGTAGCCCAATCATCAATACGTCACCGAAGCGCCCTGACATAAGCGGCTTGCCGGGGCGCATGGCGATTTTCCAGAAATCGAGTGTCATGCCGCGCGCTTCAAACACCGGCTTGACCAGATCATGGTCACCCACGGACGCGCCGCCGAGCGTGATGATGACATCGCATTGGGCCGCCAATGCCGCGTCGAGTTTCTCGTTCAGCGCATCGCGGCTATCGGCTGCGATGCCCAGATCGATGATATCACCACCATAGGAGGCCAGCACCGCGCCGACGCCGTAGCTGTTGGAAGCGATGATCTGACCTGCTTCGAGCGCGCTGCCGGGCAGGCGCAACTCGTCGCCGGTTGCCAGAATTCCGACGCGCGGGCGGCGCACACAGGGCAGGGTTGCATGGTTGCCGGACGC
>JBAUIL010000361.1:0-2584 GCA_049682915.1 Ahrensia sp.
TTCCCAAATGCGCGGTGCTGACCCACGGCCAAATGGGCTTTGTGTTGAACAATCATGTGGCGGATTTGATGCCCGGCCTGTCAGCGCGTGACGCGTCGCTGGTCATTGCGCCGCTGTCACATGGCGCAGGGCTGCATCTGTTCGTTCAAGTCACCCAATGTGCCACCAATGTGCTGATGCCGGACGACCGTTTCGACGTCGCAACCGCCTGCGCATTGATTGAAAAGCACCGCGTTTCAAACCTGTTTGCAGTGCCCACCATCATCAAGCGCCTTGTCGAAGACGAGGCTGTAGCCAAGCATGATCTCTCAAGCCTCAAACATGTGGTGTATGCCGGGGCACCGATGTACCGCGCCGACCAGATTAAGGCGCTTGAAGCGCTTGGTCCGGTGATTGTGCAGTATTTCGGGCTGGGTGAAGTCACCGGCGCGATTACCGTGTTGCCTGCCGATGAACACGACATTGACGACACCAAGATGCGCGTCGGTTCCTGCGGCTATCCACGCACCGGCATGGAGGTGGCAATACTCGACAGTGATGGCACCCGGCTAGGTTCCAACCAGACCGGCGCTATCGGTGTGCGCGGTGGCGCGGTTTTTTCGGGCTATCTCAACAATCGGCAAGCCAACGCCGAGAGCTTTGTTGATGGCTGGTTTCTGACGGGTGATATCGGCCATCTCGATGAGGGTGGCTATCTCTACCTGACGGGCCGCAAGTCCGACATGTATATTTCCGGCGGCTCCAACATCTATCCGCGTGAGGTCGAAGAAGTCATTCTGACCCATCCCGATGTGGATGAGGTCGCGATTGTCGGTGTGCCCGACCGGAACTGGGGTGAAGCGGGCGTCGCTATCATCGTTGGCAAAGTCGATGTGGAGACACTGAAGCCCTGGATCGCCCAACGCGTGGCACGCTACAAGCAGCCGCGCGATATATTCATCTGGGACGCGCTGCCAAAATCCGGCTACGGCAAGGTTGAGAAAAAGACCGTGCGGCAAATGCTGTTTGACCAGCACCTAGTGCCGGAAACCGTGTGATGGCCGCGCGCCATCACATGGTGCATCCCGGGCCGGTTCATCCGCGCAGGGTTGAGTGGGCGCGCAGCAGGCTCATTGAAGTTAGTGCGACCACCGGCACGGCGGGAGCGAGCCTTGAACAGGCGATTGCCAGCGCTGTTGCGGCGACCGGCGCTACGAGCGGCAATGGAACCTTGCGCAGCCTAAAATTGAGCAAGACACGCTTTACCACCGGCGGCCCCGCGCGTGATGGCAAGGCGGCCAACTATACATTCATTCGCGACTGGCAGGCGCATGCGTTGTCAGTGGGCACGTTCACCTTTGGGCTTGATCAGGAAGGCCAGCCCTTTGTGCATTGCCACGCAGTGATCGATGATCCTGAAAGCGATGCGCCGATTGCCGGACATCTCTTTCCCAAAGACTGTGTGGTTGCGGCACCGTTTGATGTGTCGCTTGTCGGACTGCCCGATATAACCCTCATCCAGCGCCCTGACCCGGAAACGCTTCACTCGGTCTTTGATATCGGGGACAGTCGCAGCGCGCAGGGCAATTCTCTGTTCATCCGTGTGCGCCCCAATGAGGATGTGACCCGCGCGGTGGAGCGCGCGTGTGCCGAAGCCGGGATCATTGACGCAACGATCGTAGCATCGGTAGGCAGTCTAAACGCGCCGCAACTGGACACCGGCAGCCACGAAAGCGTCGGCATGGAAGTCATCGCATTCAACGGCCAAGTTCGCGCCGGTGTCGCAACACTGCAGGCGCAATTATGCAACGAAGACGGAACCCTATTTGACGGCCAGCTGATTGCCGATGGCGCTTCGGTCTGCGTCACCACCGAACTGATTGTCAGCCGAGCGGACTAAGCGCGGCCCGTCGCAACGCCATAAAGCTGCGTTGAGCGCGCACCGGACCGGCAATAGGCAAGGATCGGCGTTGGCGCGTCAGCCATCGCGGCACGGGTCGCATCGACGTTCTCGTAGGTCATGCCGCTGGAGAGAACCGGAATATAATGGACCTCAAGCCCCGCATCTTTGGCAGCGGCTTCAATGCTGGCAAAAGCCGGCTGGCCGGGCTGTTCGTCGTCCGGACGGTTGCAGATGATGGTTTTGAAACCGGCCTGGGCCAGCGTTGCCACCTGCGCCGCATCTATCTGACCAGCCACAGAAAACGTGTCATTGATTTTTCGCACATCCACCGCGCTCATTGTTTGGCTGCCTTTTCTGCTGCGTATTTTTCCACTAGGTCACGGGTTTTTTGAACCAATGCCGCGCCATCGGCACCTTTGGAATCCATATCCGCTATCCAATCATCATAGACAGGCTGGGCGGCGGCGCGCCATGCATCAAGCGCCTCACCTTCGATGATGACAAACTGGTTGCCTTCGTCTTCAGCTATCTTGCGGGCTGCAACGTCGGCTTCCTGCTGGATGCGGCCAAACATGGCCGACAATTCCGCGCCCGAATTGGCATCCAGCACCGCTTTCAGATCATCGGGCATGGCATCGTAAGACTGCTTGTTCATCGCCAACACGAAGGCGGCGGTGTAGATCATCCGGTCACCGGCGAATT
>JBAUIL010000362.1:0-1881 GCA_049682915.1 Ahrensia sp.
GTCGCCAGCCGCACCAGCTATGGCGGCACCGCACCCACCGAAGTGCGCAAACAAATCAAAGCCTGGCAAAAGCGCCTCGCAAAGATGTCACGCTAAAGCGCCCCTTTCGCCCACGCTGAAAAAGCAGTAAGGCTGATCCAGCAAAAACGCACCGGATAGGTATGATGACTTCACGCACCAAACTGCCCTCAACGCTCGTCGTTCTCGCTGTCGCCGCCCTTGCGCTGGCGGCATGCGGTCGTGCCGGTGCGCCAACGGCGGTCAACCCGAACGCCGTTGAAGGCCAGGAAGATGCGCCCGCACCGACCGTCGAAGACAAGCCGTTCGTCCTCGACCCGCTGCTGAACTGAGTGTCAATTAGGGCGTAATCACGTGAACCATTTTGATTATGTTGATGGCGTTTTGCACGCCGAAGGCGTGGCATTGCCAACCATCGCGCAAGCGGTCGGCACGCCGTTTTACTGCTATTCCACCGCAACACTGACCCGTCATTACCAGGTTTTCGCTGGCGCGTTTTCCGACATTGACGCCACCGTCTGCTACGCGATGAAGGCCAACTCCAACCAGGCCGTACTCAAAACGCTGGCGGATTTGGGCTCCGGTGCCGATGTTGTCTCGGAAGGTGAACTGCGCCGCGCGCTCGCCGCAGGCATTGCACCGGAAAAAATCATGTTCTCCGGTGTCGGCAAAACCGACGCAGAAATGGACTTTGCACTTGCCGCTGGCATTCATTGCTTCAACGTCGAAAGCGAGCCGGAGCTGGAAGCGCTATCGGCGCGCGCGGTCGCGCACAACAAAATTGCGCCGGTCTCGCTGCGCATCAACCCCGATGTGGACGCCAAAACCCACGCCAAAATTTCCACCGGCAAAAAAGCCGACAAATTCGGCATATCATGGGAACGCGCGCGTGACGCCTACGCCCGCGCCGCTTCTTTGCCCGGCCTTAAAGTCAGTGGCATTGATATGCATATCGGTAGCCAGATCACCGATCTGCAGCCTTTTGATCAGGCGTTCACGCTGCTGACGGAGCTGGTGCAAACCCTGCGCGCCGACGGCCATGAGATCGATCATGTCGATGTGGGCGGCGGCTTGGGTATTCCCTACAAGCAGGACAATGCGCCGCCACCGCTGCCCGATGCCTATGCGCAGATCGTCAAAAAACACGTCAAGCCGCTGGGCTTGAAAACATTTTTCGAGCCGGGTCGCCTGATTGCGGGCAATGCCGGTATTCTGGTCAGCGAAATCATCTTCATCAAACAGACCGAAGCGAAAAACTTCGCCATCATCGACGCAGCGATGAACGATCTGATCCGCCCGACCCTGTACGAAGCTTGGCATGACGTTATGCCGGTTGTGCAGCCCGCAGCGGATGCGCCGCGCATGACGGTCGATATTGTCGGCCCGGTTTGCGAGTCCGGCGATTTTCTGGCGCAAGACCGGGAAATGGCGGCCTTGAAACGCGGCGATTTGATCGCGGTCGGCTCTGCCGGTGCCTATGGTGCCGTGCAGGCAGGAACCTACAACACGCGGCGTCTGGTGCCCGAAGTCATCGTCCATGGCGACCAGTTTCACGTTGCGCGGGCACGGCCTAGCTATGATGATCTGATCAATCTCGACAAGCTCGCACCGTGGCAGACGTCATAGTCCGCCAGCCAATAACGCAGCTGTGACCAAATTTCGCGACCCATGGCCTCGCCATCGCCGCATTGCGTGCTATCTTCAAACGATCATGAGGCAATGACGCATGGTCGACACGCATACGACGCCGCAAGGCACCTCAAATCAAAAGCCCGTTCCGCTTCGCTTTGTCCGCATGGCGGGTTGGTGGTCCATCACGCTGGAACGGCTGTGGCCGAAGCTGATGCCGCTGATGCTGGTGGC
>JBAUIL010000363.1:0-2777 GCA_049682915.1 Ahrensia sp.
AATTCGTCTGCGCCCTGCGCGCGGTCACATCCGTTGATGGCATGACCGCGGATTTCTATCACTACGATATGAGCTTCTTGGGCGACGCCGCGACCCGCATCATCAACGAAGTGCGCGGCATTAATCGGGTGGTCTATGATTTGACGAGCAAACCACCCGGCACGATTGAGTGGGAGTGAGGATTCAGTATCTGATTATAAGAGGATTGGCCAGCGCATATCGTATTCCCTTGGTTTTGATTCTTGTCAACGAGTAGTCCATCATCTTGTAAGGTACATTTAACTTTTGATCAGAGTCTTCAAGCGTCTTCAAAATTTCTTCACATTTTGTTACCGCCTGTTGCAAGCCGTTTGTGTCGCCAACCAACTGGCATAATTTTGCCTTCGTATCGTTGGACGCGTTTGAGTCTTGGCTTGTAACGAATTGCTCGCTCATCCACTCTGCTATATCGCTAAAAAGTACTGAACCTTCCTCGGGCATGACTATCACTCTGCGATCAGTTAAATCAATAAGCTCTTGAAAGTGTTCGCCCCCATCAGCAAGGTCCCGTAACTCCCATAAAAATGATACTATATTGTTAGCAAGCATTTGTTTAAATTTTTTTTCAATCTCAGACCCGGAATAGACGCTATCTAGACGCGCCCATGCAACGATACTGTACCTCAAAGCATCTCGAATAAGTTAAGATTGAACCTCTCGATTCATTAATGGACTTCCCTTTTCCATCCCAAAATCGAAAAGGCGAATTCTTCTTGTCCACATCACATAACCAGCATATGTTAGTACAGTCACCGCGCCGACGTCTGAAATGCTATTGTCTCGTGATAGATTCATTACAGATTTTTGCACAAAAGCCTCAGCCAGCTCATTAGCCCCCTTCAACAACATGACCTGCGCTAGTCTTAAATATAAAATCGCATCATCTTTGCGATCTTTCTTAGATTCCAAGTCCGAATATATTTTTTCTGCAGCATCTATATTTTGCTTTGCAGAACTTACTCTGTTAGGATAGAAATGTTTTAATATGCTGTATACCCAAATGTGTAGTAGGCCGATCTCCATTTTTAAAAAATATAGCCATTCATCATTTACTTTTGCGTCTGTGTTATGAATTGATTTCTCAAGTTTATCGATAAAACTAACAATCTTTTTTGTAATTTTATCGGCTTCAGAGTTATTTCGTATTTCAGTATTCGATATCTCTCTGATATCCGCTAGGCTTGCAATTATATCTCGGATCGAGTCTGGCAGATCCTCTTCATTTTCACGCGTCAGAAAACGTTCATAAGGCTCGCTGATCTGTGTAATGGAAAGATTGAAGTAACCAGCTTGGCCGGGCTCGACTCTCCTAGCGCTCAAGAGCGCATTGACTAGGTAGCCGTACCCGTCTCGTATCTCCTCAGCCGTTCCGCCGCAAAGATCAAGTTGCTCCTTAAGATTGGAAAGTCTATCACGATTTGCTGTATGAAGTGCTTTGTGACGAACTGGTATATCTCCGTAAAGGGTCTTAATTTTATACTCTAAACTGTGATCTATTTCCCCCCAAACGTCTTCAAATACCGTTCTAATTTGGAATTCAACAGGTATATTTCGTGTCTTTAAGCCGCTTCTATATTCCGCATTTGCTACAATATGTATGGATGAATAAGGTTTTTTCTCATCACCATTTTTCTCCATTCTAACCTTCAGTACTTTCTTTTTATTATATTCACTTAACTCCATTCGTTTCGCAGAATAAAATATACTTTCGTAAACGTCTGAATGGCGACCGGACTGAAATATGATTATCTCTTCGATACAGTCATCAATCTTATTTCCCTTCATAATTTTTATGTTGTCACTCTGAGACAATGATATCATTGATATAAGAGAATGAAAAACATCAACCAGCTCCCTCGCGTACAAGCAAATGAAGCGAATCCCGACAATATCAGTTACTTTAGATGCATCGTAGTCTTTTCTTCTTTTCTTTTTTTCAGCGACTTTCGCTACCAAGCTATCCAATCTCTTTACACGTGATTTGATTGCATAAACTTGTTGTTCAACCGCAAACGGGCCAAGTGTAGCCATCCACAAAAGCCGTTGTTGAACTGAGTCTGCGCCACTTAACGCAAGTGAGGCTTGCTGCTCATTCTTTTTATTCATAATTAAATCTATCAGTTGAAAATATCATTAATCAATCATCACTAATCGCTAATTGTCAACATTCTATATTATCCGCCAGCAACCAGCGTCCACACACCATGTGCAAGCAGGCCCAAAACCAGCACAATATGCGCCAGAAACGCGATGCCGAAGCCTGCAAAGCGGGTTTTAAGCGGGGCTGATTCAGCAATGAAATGCGATGCGTGCAGTGCGCGCCCGATGGTGAACAGGCCGCCCAACACATGCACGGCGATCACCGGCATGCCGATCAGCGCGCCGATGACCAACGGGATGAAAAACATCGGCATGTTTTCAATCGCATTGGCATGCCCGCGTATGACACGGATCAGATGCGCATTGCCACCATCACCGATAAGCACTTTGTGGGTGCGGCGCAATTTGCCGGTGGCATTGGTCAGCCAAAACAAAATCATGCAATTGAGCGCGACATAAATGCCGGCAGCGGATAGGGCTTCGTTCATGGGGGTCGTCTCCGATCAGGTTCACTCACGGCCTTAACACAGCTTTTTGAGCCGGTCGGCGCAAAATTTCCTGTCCAAGGTTGGATTTTGCCTTAGTAATAGGCATCAACTGCGATTTGCGGAAAGCCTGACTTTGTTTAAATCCTTTTT
>JBAUIL010000364.1:0-3847 GCA_049682915.1 Ahrensia sp.
CACCCACGCCAAGCCATATGCGCGCTTACCTTTACCGCAACCGGACCACGCCCTTGCGCCACACTCTGCGTCTCGTCAGTTTCGACGTTTTCCGCACCCTCGGTGTCAGCGGTGTCATGCCCATCAAACCAGACGAGATTTTTGCCCGGGTCGACGAACTCAAGGCAGCCGATTGGGTTTTATTTCCACAGGAATGGCAGCTCAGCACCCTTGTGCATGCGTTGCATTGCCGGGTGTTTCCGTCTGTGCCGTCCTATCGGTTTGGCCAAGACAAGGTGCAATTTACCCGCGCGATGATGGCGTTAAATCCCGCGCGCATGCCAGAAACCCTGATTTTGCCACTCACCCCGCAGGCCGTGCAAACCGCCATTGACCGGTTTGGTTTTCCGTTTGTTGTCAAACACCCCAAAAGTGCGAGGGGCGAAGGCGTGTTCCGCATCGAAAACCGGAGCCAGCTGACTGAACTATTGCCCAGCCTTGATGTGCTTTATGCGCAAGAGTGCCTTGAGATCACACGGGATTTGCGCGTTGTCTGGATTGGCGACCGGGTCGTTACCGCTTATTGGCGCCAAAACGCGGAGGGCTTCCACAACAATATTGCGATGGGTGGCGTGGTAGATTTTGAGGATGTGCCAGCCGAACCGCTGGAACTCGTGCGCTTTGTAGCGACCCAGCTGGGCATCGACCATGGCGGCTTTGATCTTGTCGAAAGTGACGGCCATTGGATGTTTCTGGAGGTCAATGTGCGCTTCGGCAACACCGGCCTGAAAGCGGCAGGCATCAATCTGGCCCAAATCATCGAAGACTGGCTGGTCCAAAACACACCGCATACAAACGACACCGACGATGACCCCTTGCCATTGGCGGGGTGAAAACCAGTTGGATGGTTGAACAGCGGCAGGTTTTGATCTCGGTGGGATGAAAGCCTAGATTAAAGAGTAAACTGTCACAGTAATTGCCACCGTAATTGCGTCACCGTAATTGGTCGTAATTGACCTCACCGTAATTGATTATTTTTAGTCTATACTGCTGTTGCTGAACAAAAATTTTACCGCGATGTAGCCCATACCAACAATTTGCAAAAATGTTTCAATAGTCACCGCTGTGATAAACCAGCGGTATTCTCGAAAATCTAACATCCCACTGCCAACAAAAATTGTTAAAAAAATGTTGAATACTATCAGCCCGCCAATCCAGAATATGATCCAGTCAGACCAATCTCGACGAAGTTTATAATATTCTCGACGACCGTCCACATCTACAGCAGCAAGCCGAGCCTGAGCTATTGCCAAGTCTTTAGAAGGGTCTGTTTCTTCAATATTCCCTTCTATTTTTTCGTCAGCTTCGTCACGAGTAATAATAGTTTGGTTCAAACCCAAGGCATTCTATTCTTGATTACATCTTCTGACACCGCAAATATTCGAGCCATTTCAGGGGTAGATACCCCCCACGCTTTATATTTACGTAGTTCGTGTGTCGGGACTAGTAGGTGGGCGGCAAATGCATCTGCTTCTTTTTCTTCATCAGGCTTTTCGTTCCCATGAGAATATGACCTTGGCATAACCTGATATCCGTTGGATTTGGCATATGTTTCATGCATCAAATAGTGCGCAAGTTCATGCGCAATTGTAAAGGTCTTCCTATTGGGCGCATCTTTGGCGTTGATGATTATTTGAGCGCTAGGTTTGAATGAGATGTAACCAGAAATTTTCCTCGAAACATCCTCAGAAAAATGCGCGTACCTAACAGGCACACCTAATGATTCCGCCACATACTCAGGGTCAATTGGTGCTTTTTTCAAACCTAATTTATCAAGCGTTTCATACGCCCTACGCTCCGCGAGCTTAAAATCAGCAACCATCACTGCCACCCCGCGTTTGCAGCCCTGCGTGCGATCTCGCTGCGCTTTTCCGGCGTCAAATTCTGCGCGCGCACTTTCGCTCCGGCCTGGCCTGACTGGGCGCGACCCAATTTTTTGTTGTCCTGTATTTCGCCTGTTGCGATCTGGGCAACCATTACTGACATGCCCACTAGATCGTCTGGGCGCTTTTCGCCCTTTGGACCCTTGGTCATTGTATTCTCCCGTTTTAGCATCGACTTCCGTCGAATGCAGGCCTGATTCTGCCCCGTGCCCACTGCTATAAACAATATAGGACTTATCCCCACTTCCCACAATGGCACGTTTTGAGCCTAGTATTTTATCGAGGGAATTATGGTGACAGTTTACTTATAACCGAAAATCCTTCACACTCAACCTATGCCCCGTCTTGCCCGTGTTGTCATTCCCGGTCTGCCTCACCACGTCACCCAGCGTGGCAACAGGCGTGAGCGGGTGTTTTTTAGCGATGCGGATTATGCGTTTTACACCGACCTGATTTTGACGGCGGCGCAGAAGGCCGATTGTGAGGTTTGGGCGGGCTGTTTGATGCCCAATCATGTGCATATGATCATTGTGCCGTCCGACGAGGATGGACTGCGCCGCACCTTTGCGGATGCCCACCGGCGCTATACCGCGCGCATTAATGCGCGGCTGAAGGTGACCGGCCATTTGTGGCAGGGGCGGTTTGGCTCGGTGGCGATGGATGAGGCGCATTTATATGAGGCGGTGCGTTATGTGGCGCTCAATCCGGTGCGTGCCGGGCTGGTTTCAAGGGCGCGCGATTGGCCTTGGTCAACCACCGGTCTTCATCTGGCGGGCACGGATGATCGGGCGTTCAAAGCGCAGCCGGTGCTGGACCGTGTTGGTGATTTTGCCGCCTATATCGATCAGATACCCCCCGAAGAACCTGACGAATGGCAAGCCTTGCGCCGCGCCGAAACGATTGGCCGTCCCGTCGGTGATGATGAGTGGCTAAGCACGCTGGAAGCGCAGACCGGGCGCACATTGGCAGCGCAGCGCCGTGGCCGCAAAGCGCGCCGCGCGTGAACAACCAATAAGCAGCGCCAACCCTACTTGAACCAACAGCCCAATTGTTGGACAAAGCAAGCAGCAAACGGGGAGCAAGCAATGAAGTGGGAAGGCAGACGCCAAGCAGCAATGTGCGCGATATGCGCGGGCAAACAGCGGGGCGTCGCCGTGCGCCGATTGGCTTTCCATCGGGCCAGCGACGGGTACGCATTCCCACGGGCCGGTCGCCAGTACGCTCATCCGGCGGCGGGTTGGGCGGCATCGTGCTGTTGGTGGTGCTGTTTTTTGCGCTGCGGGCCTGCGGCATCGATCCGCTACAAATTTTGGCTGGCGGTGGCGCGGGCAGCGCGTTTGAGCAGGTGTTGCCGCAAACCCCAAGGCAAACCACGCAGGCGCCGCGCACGGACCGCGGTAGCCAGTTTGTTGCCACAGTTTTGGCTGAAACGGAGGATGTGTGGAGCGGTATCTTCCAGTCTCTTGGCCGCAACTACCCCGAGCCGGAACTGGTGCTGTTTGACGACCAGGTGCGCTCCGGCTGCGGCTTTGCCAGCGCGGCATCCGGCCCGTTTTATTGCCCAGGCGACAGCCGGGTTTACATCGATCTGAGCTTTTTTGACCAACTGTCGCGCCGCTTTGGGGCGTCCGGTGATTTTGCGCAAGCTTATGTGGTGGCGCATGAAGTGGGCCACCACGTGCAAAACGTCATCGGTGTGCTGCCGCGCTTCAACGCCATGCGCCAGCGCATGAGCCAGGAAGAACAAAACGCCATGAGCGTGCGGGTGGAACTGCAAGCTGATTGCTTTGCGGGCATCTGGGCGCATTTCACCGCGGAAAAAGGCCTGCTGGAAAATGGCGACTTGGAAGAAGCGCTTAACGCTGCCAACCAGATTGGCGATGACACCATACAGCGCCGCACCCAAGGCTATGTCGTGCCTGAAA
>JBAUIL010000365.1:0-1619 GCA_049682915.1 Ahrensia sp.
GAAAATATCGATATTGGCGGGCCTGCCATGGTGCGCGCTTCAGCCAAGAACCATGGCTATGTCACCATCATGACCCATGCCGATGATTATCCGGCATTATTGGCAGAGTTGGACAGCCATGATGGCGCGACCTCGCTCAATTTCCGCAAATCATGCGCCGTCAAAGCGTTTCAGCGCACCGCGAGCTATGACGCAATGATTGCCAATTGGATGGTCGGGCAATTCGGAGAGAGCGGCTTGGGCCGCCATGATGCGCTGGGTGCTACAAAGGCGATGGATTTGCGCTATGGCGAAAACCCGCACCAATCCGCTGCGATTTATCTAACCGGCGAAAAACGCCCCGGAGCGGCGACCGCAACCGTGCTGCAAGGCAAGGCACTGTCCTATAATAATATCAACGACACCGACGCGGCGTTTGAACTGGTCAGTGAATTTGACCCGGCAACGCCAACCGTTGCGATCATCAAGCACGCCAACCCGTGCGGTGTGGCGAGCGGTGCGACGCTTGCGCAAGCCTACAAAGCTGCCTTTAACTGTGACCGCACATCGGCATTCGGCGGCATTATCGCACTCAATGGTATGCTGGATGGCGAGACCGCCAAGGCGATCACCGAAATTTTCACGGAGGTAATCATTGCGCCTTCAGTGACTGAAGAAGCAAAGGCTGTGTTGGCGGCCAAGAAAAATCTGCGCCTTTTGACCACTGGCGGTCTGGCGGATCCGCGGGCGGTGCGCTCCATGGTCAAGCAAGTGGCGGGCGGCTTCCTCAAGCAGAACTGCGACAGCGCCAATGTTGACGATATGGATTTGCGCTGCGTGACCAAGCGCCAACCGGATGCGCGCGAAATGGCGGATATGAAATTTGCGTTTCGCGTCGCCAAGCACGTCAAGTCAAACGCGATTGTGTACGTCAATCATGGCGCGACTGTTGGCATCGGGGCCGGGCAGATGAGCCGCGTCGACTCCAGCCGCATTGCGGCGCGTAAGGCACTTGATGCGGCGGAAGCGATGGGTCTGGACGCACCGCTGACCGTCGGCTCGGTGGTGGCGTCAGACGCGTTCTTCCCGTTTGCGGACGGGCTGCTGGCGGCTGCTGAAGCAGGCGCAAAAGCCATCATTCAGCCGGGCGGCTCGATGCGCGATGACGACGTGATTGCGGCTGCCGACGAGTATGGCTTGGCGATGGTGTTTACTGGCGCAAGACATTTCCGCCACTAAAGACATTTGCGGCGCTAAGCGTCTTTTTCAGCCGGTGCGGCAGGATAGGGCGTGGTTGCCAGAATGATGGCGCCGACCACCAAGAAGATGGCGACCATGGAAATGCCCAGCCGTGGTGAACCGCTCACATCGGTGACGATGGCAACCAAAGCGGGTGCTGCGAAACTGGTTGCGCGGCCGGACAAAGCATACAGGCCGAAATAGCGGCCCGCATCATCGGGGTGCACGCTGCGCGCCATATAAGAGCGTGACGAGCCTTGAACGGGGCCGAAGGCCAAGCCGATCAGACAACCAAAAACGATGTAGGCTTTTTCCGCGCCGGTGGAAAATAGCCCGCCCGCACTTTCCGGCGCAAAGGTCATGAGGCCGAACAGGGTGAAGCCGGGACCTGTTGAGATAAT
>JBAUIL010000366.1:0-7234 GCA_049682915.1 Ahrensia sp.
GGCGGCACGCACATCCATGCCGGCCGCGCCGGCCGTTTCATAGGCGGGTAAATCCAAGCCCTCGCCATGGGGCAGACGGTGGAGCAAAAGCTGGGCGTTGGTCATGGCATTTGATGAACCGCCAAACGTGATGCGTCAATGGCTGGTTTCAGACGGAAAGCACCGTTTCAAAACCTCCATAGATCATGCGCTTGCCATCAAATGGCATGGGATTTGTTTCGGGGTTCATCCGCGGGTCTTGCATCATTTTTTCCATGGCTGCGTCGGCGGTCTCCTTGGAGGGCCAGACAATCCAAGAGAAGACAACATCTTCATCATCTGCTTTCTTCACGGCC
Organism: Ahrensia sp.; assembly: GCA_049682915.1. Classification (GTDB taxonomy): domain Bacteria; phylum Pseudomonadota; class Alphaproteobacteria; order Rhizobiales; family Rhizobiaceae; genus JBCDLI01. Next base: position 336 of record JBAUIL010000366.1, read on the forward strand.
AGGGGAAATGATGTGACCTCACCATCGGGCACATCGACAGCCCAGTTCTCCATGATTGACAGGGCGCCGCACTCTTTGAACACGTCAGCAGCCATTTTGGCATGCTCAATGAATGCCTGCCGGTTGGCCTTTGGCACCGCTGCAACAAATCCGTTTACATACGTCATCGAACAAAACCTTCCGGTGTTTTTATCCGCATTGCGCGCGTTGCAGTGCCGAATTGACTTGCCAATGCGGTGCTGTCAAACACCGCCTGAACACGGCGCTAAGATACCATGAAAACTGACCTTGAAAATAGCATTGCGCGTCGGCGCACCTTCGCGATTATCGCGCACCCGGATGCGGGTAAAACCACGCTGACAGAAAAGCTGCTGCTGTTTGGCGGCGCCATCCAACTTGCCGGTGAGGTGAAGGCGAAGAAAAACCGCACGCAAAGCCGCTCGGACTGGATGAAGATCGAACGAGAGCGCGGCATTTCCGTCGTTACCTCGGTCATGACGTTCGAATATGGCGATAATGTCTTCAACCTGCTTGATACGCCCGGTCACGAAGACTTTGCTGACGACACTTACCGCACGCTGAGCGCTGTGGATTCCGCCGTCATGGTGATCGACGCCGCCAAGGGCATCGAGCCGCGCACGCTGAAACTGTTTGAAGTGTGCCGCCTGCGCGATATTCCGATCATCACCTTTGTCAACAAGATGGACCGCGAGAGCCGTGACCCGTTTGAGATATTGGATGAGGTGGAAGAAAAGCTGGCACTGGACACGGCGCCGGTGACTTGGCCCATCGGTCGCGCCAAAACCTTTGCAGGCACCTATCATTTGGCACAAAACGCGGTGCGGGGCACGGATAATGAAGCAAAACGCACACCGGTAAATGGCCCGGAGGCCGATAGCGCCGCTGGCCTTTTGCCTCAAAACGAGCGTGACGAGTTTATCGACAGCGTCAATCTCGCCCGCGAAGCCTGCCGTCCGTTTGACCCGCAAGCCTATCGCGAAGGCCATATGACGCCGGTTTATTTCGGCTCGGCGTTGAAGAATTTCGGCGTGCGCGATCTGATTGATGCGTTGGCCACGTTTGCGCCACCGCCGCGCGCGCAAGAGGCTGACAGCCGCACGGTGAAAGCCGATGAGACGGGCATGACCGCTTTCGTGTTCAAGATCCAGGCGAATATGGACCCCAACCACCGCGACCGCATTGCCTTTGCGCGGGTGTGTTCGGGTGCCTTGAATCGGGGCATGAAAGCCAAGCTGACGCGTACCGGCAAAGCTATCACGCTGTCAGCGCCGCAATTCTTTTTTGCGCACCAACGCCAAACAGCCGACACGGCGCTTGCCGGTGATGTGGTGGGCATTCCCAACCATGGCGCGCTGCGCATTGGCGACACACTGACTGAAGGCGAGGGCCTGGTGTTTCGGGGTGTGCCAAACTTTGCGCCCGAGATATTGCGCCGCGTGCGCCTGAAGGACGCCATGAAAGGCAAAAAGCTGACCGAGGCGCTTCAGCAAATGGCCGAAGAGGGCGTTGTGCAGCTGTTCATCCCCGAAGACGGTTCACCGTCCATCGTCGGCGTGGTCGGTGCCCTGCAACTGGACGTGCTTCAGGCGCGGCTGGAAGTGGAATACAGCCTGCCGGTTGAATTTGAAGCAGCGCGGTTTTCTGTCTGCCGGTGGATTTCGTCGGCCAAAAGAACATCCTTTGATGCGTTTGTGTTAAAGCAACGCGCAGCCATTGCGCGCGATCTGGATGGTGATCTGGTGTTTCTGGCGGAGAATAGCTTTTCTCTCAATTACGAAGCCGAGCGCGCGCCCGATATCGTGTTCTTGCCAATCAAGGATTACCAGACCGGCAGCAAAGCGGCCTAACCGCAGCAATTGTCTGCTGCCAAGCCTCATTTCGCGATACAGTTTTTCCGCCTTATTGGCTGGAGGCGGACAGATATTGCCTGAAAATTCTCTTCTCAGTTCCTATATAAGAAGCTGACCAACGAAGGAGAAAGCCATGGGCTTGCGCATTAATGATGAGGTTCCAAACCTCGCTGTTGAAACCGATCAGGGCAACTTCAGCCTGCATGATTTTATCGGGGATAGCTGGGCGATTTTGTTTTCCCATCCCAAAGACTTTACGCCCGTTTGCACCACTGAATTCGGCGCTGTCGCACAGTTGGCCGATGAATGGGAAAAGCGCGGCACCAAGGTGATCGGCGTTTCCGTTGATGGTGTTGAAGACCATAAGAAATGGAAAGGCGATATTGAAAAAGTGGGCGGTGCGACCGCTGGTTTTCCGATTATTGCGGATGATGGTTTGGCCTTGTCCAAAGCCTTCGACATGCTGCCTGCCGAAGCCTATCTGCCCGATGGCCGGACGCCCAATGACAGTGCCACCGTGCGCTCCGTTTTCATCATTGGGCCGGACAAAAAGCTGAAATTGTCGATGACCTATCCGATGAATGTAGGTCGCAATTTTGCCGAGGTGCTGCGCGCCTTGGACGGCTTGCAGACTGCGGCCGCCAACGGTGTTGCAACGCCGGCCAATTGGAATGTCGGCGATGATGTGGTCATTCCGACAGCCGTGAGCGATGAAGACGCAAAAGCCAAGTTTGGCAGTTTCACAACGCATTTGCCTTATTTGCGCACGGCCCCGCTGCCGAAGGGCTAGCCTTGCGCCACATTGGTGTAATTTTTGACGCCCCGTGAGCCATCACGGGGCGTTTTGTTAACAAGCCCTGACCAAAAGCGTTGCAATTGAGCCGCCGCTTCAAACCCGGCCTTAAACGGCTTTTGCTATCGTCACCGCGACGACAGGGGAAGTTTTCAATGAATATAATCAACTTGGCGGTTGGTGCGGTGTTTTTGGGCGGTGTGGTTGGCGGACCACTGGGCGGCTTTATGCTGTTTGGCAATATCGACTATAAAAGCGCAGATTCGCACTTGGCGCTGGCGTGCAAATTTGGCGCTATGAATTATCTCGAGCACAATGAAGCAACACAACTTCTCAGCCATGATTGCACGTGCTTTGGCGACGAAACAGTCAAACGGCTTGATCCGGTCCAGCGGGTAAGTGTCGCGACCACGCTGCGCGCCTTCATGATCGAAGCCAAGAAAAAGGAATATCAGGAAGTTCCCTACGAAACGATCATGTCGTTGCCCGAGCGCGACGCGGTGATGCAGTCTCCTTTGGGTGATCCGGAGTTACTCGGCTGGGTCAGCAGTGCCTGCTTGCAACAAAGCTGACCGTTAAACCGGTTCCAGCGGCACGCGGTGGCTGTCTTTCAGCTCTTCCATGACGAAAGATGCCGAAACATCCGACAGCGGCACGATAGCAATCAACCGCTTGTAAAACCGGTCATAAGCTTTCATGTCGGCCACGCGGACTTTCAACATGTAGTCGAGGTCGCCCGACATGCGATAGGCTTCGACAATGTGTGCGATGGACGTTACGGCTTTGTGAAACCGGTCGAGCCAGTCTTGCTCATGGTGTGAAGTGCGCACGAACACCAGCGCCGTTAGCCCGCACCCCACTTTTTCGGGATCGACAACCGCGACATTGGCCTTGATGGTGCCATCGCTCTGCAACGCTTTGAGGCGGCGCCAAACGGCATTGCGCGACAAATGCACTTTTTCGGCAATCGCATCCATGGACAACAGCGCGTCCTGTTGCACCAATTTCAAAATTGCGAGATCATATTGGTCTTTATCACCCATGATTGAGATAATGTCCCAAGAATTTGCGTTTTTCAACTGACTTTGGGACATTTGTTCAATCGGTTTTTGACATAGTGGGCGTTGTTAGTGTTTTTGGAGGTTCCCGTGACAAGCCGCATAATCCAACTGTTCAGCGCCCACCCCGCCACGGTCGATGAGACTTATTTTGAGCATATGCGGTTTGCCGCCGGGTTTGCAGCGTCGCTTTTTGCGGCTGCGCTGGCGGCCTCAATCCATGCGGTTTTGCCGTTTATGTTTGAAAAAACAGCGGGCAATATCATAAAGCGTCTTCACCACCGCATTCACAACCGCCACTAACCGCATACGGGGACAAATAATGTGCCGATGGGCAGCTTATGCCGGGCCACCGGCTTTTCTCGACAGCATTTTGTTGTCACCTGTTCATTCACTGATTGAGCAATCCCATAGCGCCTGCGAAGCCAAGACCGCCATCAATGGAGACGGTTTTGGGTTGGCTTGGTATGACAAGCGCAATGAGCCGGGCCAATACCGCGATGTTTTACCCGCATGGGCGGACAGCAATCTGCAATCGCTCGCCTATCAGATACAATCGCCCTTGTTTATGGCGCATGTGCGCGCCTCAACAACCGGCGCGACCAACCGCACCAATTGCCACCCGTTTACCCATGGCACCCTGTCGTTCATGCACAATGGCCAGATTGCCCAGTTTGAGCGATACCGGCGTACACTGGAAGCAGCGCTGTCGGATGAATTATACAATGCGCGCCAAGGCACTACCGATTCAGAGCTGATGTTTCTGCTGGCGGTCGGCTATGGCCTGGCTGACAATCCACAGCGCGCCATTGAACAGATGATCGGGCATGTGATGGATGTATGCCGCGATGACAATGACCAAGCGGCCATTGTGCGGTTTACCGCCTGTTTCAGTGACGGCAAAAGGCTCGACGCTGTGCGGTTTTCCACGGATGACTACGCGCCAAGCCTCTATATGTCACAGTGCAAAAAGTCTGGCGCAGCTTTTCTGGTTTCGGAACCGTTTGAAGCCAATGACCGGGACTGGAAGAAAGTCACGCCCAACAGCTATGTCAGCATTTCAAATGGCCAGTTGATGGAAATACCCTTCCTGCAAAGAGCCGATGCTGCTTGACGCTAGACCACGACCCCCGCTAAGCGCTGGGCTACCAGAGCGGCAAGCCTGTCGGCCACTTCCTGTTTGGTCATTTCGGGCCAGGCATCTGCTTTTTCAGCCGACAAGACAGTGACGCGGTTGCGGTCTCCGCCCATCACTCCGGTGCTGCCGCCGATGCCTGTGCTCGCGGACACGTCATTGGCAACAATCATGTCCGCACCTTTTTTCTTCAGCTTGGCCGTTGCGTGGTCGGCCAGATTTTGGGTCTCCGCCGCAAAGCCGATAACCAGGTGCGGGCGGCCTTTTTTCAGCGTTCCAACGGATGCGAGAATATCGGGGTTTTCCGCCAAGGCGACGGCGTCCATGCCGCCGCGCGCTTTTTTGATTTTTTCGTCAGCCTGGGTTGCAGGGCGGTAGTCTGCAACCGCTGCCACAAAAATCGCCGCATCAACTGGCAGCAATTGGTGGACGGCATCGTGCATTTCACGGGCCGTCTGCACCTTGATGACGTCCACGCCAGAAGGGTCGCCAATTGATACCGGCCCCGAAACGAGCCGGACTTTTGCTCCCAGTTTTGCCAATGCAGCGGCGATAGCGTGGCCTTGCTTGCCCGAAGAGCGGTTGGCGATGTAGCGCACCGGATCAATCGGCTCATGGGTCGGGCCAGAGGTGACCAGCACTGTTTTGCCAGCTAACGGCTTAGGGCGTGTATCAAGCAAGCGCTCCACGGCAGCGACAATTTCCAGCGGCTCGGCCATGCGGCCATAGCCCGCTTCGCCCGCTTCAGCCATCTCGCCTGCATTGGGGCCAACCAGATGAATGCCATCATCGCGTAAGGTAGCCGCATTGCGTTGGGTGGCCGGGTGGCTCCACATTTTCGGGTTCATCGCGGGCGCGATCAGCACCGGCTTGTCTGTGGCCAGCAACGCGGTTGACGCCAAATCATCGGCCAAGCCATGGGCCATTTTGGCCATCATATCGGCAGTTGCAGGAGCGACCACAACCAAATCCGCTTCACGCGACAGGCGGATATGGCCGATATCATGCTCGGCGTCGCGGTCCCATAACTCGCTGAAGACGGCTTGTCCGGATATCGCGCCGACACTCATGGGAGTAACGAACTGCTTGGCAGCGTCACTCATCACACAGCGCACCGATGCGCCACGTTCGCGCAACCGGCGAATGAGATCGAGCGACTTGTAAGCGGCAATGCCGCCCGTGATAATCAACAGGATGCGCTTATCGGCCAGGCTTTGCGTGGCGGGCACGGTGGCGCGCATCGGCGTCGCCACGGGCTGGCTCAGGGCGGCGTTTAATGGTTGGGTTAGCCCGGCAAAGTGATGGCGCGCCTCTTCTTCCATAGAGCGACCATTGGCAGCGGCGCGCAGGCGCAGCGCTTCTTTAACGTCATCAGGGAGATTGCGGATGGTGATAGATGCCATGAGATGCTCTTTGATTGCAGTGCAATCAAATATAGCAGGGCCTTGCAATCAATGCAATCAGTTCGACAGTGCCACCCAGACAGCCGCCGCTGCGATGACCCACAGCGCAACACGGCCCCACCGGCTTTCGCGCGCTTCCGCCTTACCGATTGCCTTGACCGTTTCGGGTGCCAGTTTGAAACCCTTGGTCGCCGCTTCTTCAACTTCCAGCGACAACAGTTCGGTGCGCTTGGCCAGATCAGGCAATTGCCGCGCTATCCGCACCAGTGAATAGAGGCCGTCGCGGGTATCCTTGGCAAAGCCCGCCGGTCCCAGATTGCGGGTGACCCAAGCCGACACGATGGGCTCCGCCGCTGTCCACATGTTGAATTGTGGGTCGAGCATGCGCGCATTGCCCTCGGCGACGACCATTGTCTTTTGCAGCAGCAGCAATTCGGGCCGTGTTTGCATGTCGAAAATATCGGTCACATCAAACAATAGCGTCAGCAGATTGCCCATGGAGATGGTTTCAGCGGGCTGGTCGTGGATTGGCTCGCCCACCGCGCGCAACGCTTGGGCAAACGCGTCCACATCATGGTAGGCCGGCACATAGCCCGCTTCAAAATGCACCTCTGCGATCCGCCGGTAGTCGCGCCGGAT
>JBAUIL010000367.1:0-5007 GCA_049682915.1 Ahrensia sp.
GTCACGCGTCTCGGCGGCCCGCTGTTCCTTGGCCGCTTCGGCCTCCAGCTGCTTGACCCAATCATCAATCGAGCCACCCGAAACCGGCGCACCGGTCAAAGAAGGCTGCGGCGCTTCCCCAAAGCCATTGAGTTCCTCGGGCTTGCCGGTTTTCTTGTCAGATCGTTTTGCCATGTGGCTAATATGGGCGAGGAGAGCGGATTCGGAAAGGGGGAGAAATGGAGGGTGCTGACAGGGTGGTGTCAGGAGGGGCGGGAGCTAGAAGCGGAAATATTGCAAATCTGGTTTTCGAACATTTATTTGTGTTGCATGTATCGATATCGCAATAGCAACTTGTTAAAAATTATATGTTCCTATAATGTTCTATTGTTATCATTGTGCGGTTTGACCAATAGTCTCGTTGTCAGGAGTGCCAAGTGAATATTCACAACCACCAATTGATTGAGGGCGAGGAACGTGCAGGCATTCGGTTAACAGCGATTGATTTATTCTGTGGTGCTGGCGGCCTCACTGAGGGACTAAGACAAGCCGGATTCAAGGTTCTGGCCGGAAATGATATTGATGCTCTAGCTGGGCGAACGTTTGAGAATACTCACAAAGATGCGTGCTTTTTACCGGGTCCAATTGAAAAAATATCTGCTCAAGATTTTTTAGGTGCGACCGGCCTAAAATCAGGGGACCTTGACTGCCTAGTGGGAGGGCCCCCATGTCAGGCGTACAGCGTCTACAACCATAAGCGCGGGATGCATGATGCACGAAGCCATCTCTTTGTCGAATATCTCAGGATGGTCCGTGGTTTAAAGCCGAAATGGATTATAATAGAAAACGTTGTTGGCATTCTTTCAGCAGGCGCTGGCGCCGCTAAAGACGCTATAATCAATGGACTAAATGAACTCGGATATGAAGTCGAGTTTAGAATTTTAAAGGCTGAGGATTATGGCGTTCCTCAGGAGCGCCGTAGGGTTGTTTTCATCGGAAATCGAATAGGTGCTCAAAACATTTTTCCAAATAAGACACACGGCGTGGGATTAGCGCCATTTACCACGATTGAGGATGCGATTAGTGATTTACCCCCTTTGGAGAACGGTGGGGGATTGGACCGGTGTGGGTACTTGCACAAAGCAAAAACGCCCTACCAGCGCCTAATGCGTGAGCATTCACATGTTGTTCTGAATCACAAAGCCCCAAAATTATCTCCGATTAATTTGAAACGTATGTCCCACGTACCGCCGGGAGGCAGCTGGCGTGACATTCCTGTTGAATTGCTACCAGAAGGCATGAAGAGAGCCCGTCGTTGTGATCATACGAAGCGTTATGGTCGCTTAAGTTGGAGTGGACTGTCGTCTACAATACTCACAAAATGCGATGTGCACTGGGGCGCATACATTCATCCGGAGCAAGATCGTGCAATCAGCGTACGAGAAGCGGCGCGGATCCAGTCGTTTCCTGATTGGTTCGAGTTCATCGGTTCAAAGACTGAGCAATATGTACAGGTTGGTAATGCTGTGCCGCCGCTGATGGGCAAAAGAATTGGCGAGGCGGTGCTAAAAGCCACTTCAACGCTCGAAGCCTCAATCGGTAGATTATCTTGATCAGTCTTGGATGTAATTGATGGAAGTCTCAGAAGTTTTTGGCTTTGGAGTAGACAACGAAAGCGAAGCGGCTTGGAACTTCAGAAAGCTGAAAGATTGTCCGTTTCGCATGGGCCTTTGCACGAAATCGAGCAAAACCAATCCGATCGGCATATGCTCTTTGTCCGACGGTATTAATGCCGCTGCACTTTGTCCGGTAAGATTTTTAGAGAATGACATAATTTTCAAAGATGCTGCTCGAATAGCCTTCGGCGACGGTGCAGAATTTGCTGTATTCCCAGAAGTAAGAATTCTTAAGATTGCTTCTACACGAGAAAAAGAGCGCGAGCGAAAAATTGGAAAAGTCGACTTCCTTATTGGACTTATCAACGGTTCTGAGATTACTGATTTTGCTGCCGTTGAAGTTCAAGCTGTGTATTTTTCGGGGAATGAAATACGTAGTGTACAGCAGCATTTTTTGGATAAGCGTACTCTCGAGGGTGTAGATGCAACTAGACGCCCAGATTTTCGCTCATCAGCACAAAAACGCCTCATTCCTCAACTGGAATTAAAAGTACCTGTGTTTCGCCGGTGGGGTAAAAAGTTTTTTGTAGTGGTTGATCAACAGTTTTTTGCTGCTCTACCAGAATTTAAAACAACAACCCAAGGCAATAGCGAGGTTACTTGGCTGGCCTATCCACTTGCGAAAAAGGCTGCCAATTATTCATTGGGTACTGCTGACATTGTATTTTCCGCGTGGGATGAGATACGAACAGCATTGCGAGAAGGCGACGCGCCAGAACCGGACGAAATATATTCAGAATTGAATTCAAAATTTCGTATAGCACGAAACACTCTCAAAGTGCTCACCACGTGATTTAATTACGCCCATCACTGCACCACGTCCCCACACACCCCATTCGCATCACGAACCTGTCCTTCTTCTGGACAGGGGCCAACATCATTGACAACAGTACCTCTCGCTTCCAGCCCATTAATGGCACGGTCCCGCGAGTTGGCGGTCACCGTGGTGATAACGGTAGAAGGATCCGTCGGCGGCAATTCAGGCTCGTTGGTTGTGCAGGCGGACAACGCCACCAGCCCGGCCATCAGCGAAATAGTGGTGATGCGCAGCATAGCAATTCTCCCCTGCACGAAAATTGCGGTAATTCTGACACTGCGTCAACATCAAAGCGGAGACGCTCGGACCGAGAGCATTTCCGGTTTTGGTTGAATCAGCAATCGCTGCCTTTCGCTGCGCTCAAACGCGTTTGCTGATACTCTAGGTGATCCAACCTGAGCCGGAATTGCTCTACCGGATCACCCTGATCCAGCGGGCCAAATCCAGCAGGCTCATCAATGCGCCAGCAACATAGGTAAAGGCCGCCGCCTTCAAAACGCTGCGCGCGCCATCCAAGTCTTCATCGCGCAGATAGCCGCCTTCTTTCAGGATTGGCAGCGCCTTGTTGAAGCTGGCGTCATATTCAACCGGTAAGGTTACGGCGTGGACCAAAACCCGGATACCCAGCAAAGCGATGCCGAGCGCCACCATGCCGAACAAAGCGGCTGGGGTGCGCGCGATCAGAAACAGAACCGGTGCCGCCAGAAAAAACACCGAGGCAATGCGGTCGCTGACCATGGCCAGTTTCACCATGCTTTGGCGCGCTTTCAGGCCGCGCTCCTGCCGGTGGTGCTGAATGGCATGGCCCACCTCATGGGCGGCGACAGAAACAGCCGTCAGGCTCGCTTTGCCATAAATATCGGTTGACAGCCGCACCATCCGGTCTTGCGGGTCGTAATGGTCGCCCTTGTCGGTCATCTCCACGCCGACACCATCAATCCGGTAATGCTCCAACAAATGCCGGGCCAACTCGCCGCCCGTGCCGGGAAAATCCGCGCGCTCGTGGCCATGTTTCGCCATTGTGCGCTTGATCCACAATTGCGGGCCCAGCACGATGCCGATCAGGATGATGATGCCAATAATGGCGAGCACGGGCATGGTCGGTTCTCCTTTGCTGCCCGTTATATGGTGCGGTATTGCCACCGGTTCAAATCGGTACCGCAACGGTTTGTTAACGACCTTTGCAAAGCGCTTGTTCACGCTGTGCACCCATAATGGCTGCAGGGTGACGATGCGGATGGAGCGTGATGATGGCTAAATTCAAGACGGTGAGCCGTGCCAGTGCGGTGTTGGGTCTGGCGGCTTTGGCGGGCTGTACATGGTGGGACCCGACCATGGGCATGCGCAACGGGCCCAAAGCCACAATTGACGCGCAAAACACCACACGTTCGATTTTCTCGCTGCCGCGCTTTGGCCTTGGTCGCGCCACACCGGCACGCATGTCCGCCGACGAGCGTCAGTGCCGTGTGCAACTGAAGCGCATGGGTGTGCAGTTTGAAGATATCGCTCCTATCTATGACAGCGCCAATTGCGGCATTGCACACCCCATCAAGGTTTCAACGCTGGCGCGGGGCGTGGCACTCACCCCGGCAGCAACGCTTAATTGTGAAACAACGCTGGCCACCGCCCAATGGCTGCAGGGTGATGCAGCACCTGCCGCGCGGCTGCGCTACCTGTCAGGCATTGCCGAGGTGCGGCAGATGTCATCTTATTCGTGCCGCCGCATTGGCGGCAACGGCCAGTGGTCGGAGCATGCGTCTGGCAATGCGCTCGATATCGGCGCGATCGAACTGAAGAATGGTCGGGTGATCGATGTGGCGAAGCCGGGCTTTTTTGCCATGCGCGAAAGAGCGTTTTTACAGGCTGTGCGCGCGTCCGCCTGCGATGATTTTACCACGGTGCTTGGCCCGGGCAGCGACGCGGCCCATGCCGACCATTTTCACTTCGACTTAAGGGCCCGCAAAAGCGGCTATCGCCATTGCGACTAGGTAAGCTGGGCTGTTCGAGAGCTATCGGGGAATGCGCTTCGGGCGCCCATCCGCACCCAGCGCAACCATGGTAAAATGCGCAAATGTCACGCGTTCCATCTGATCGGTGAGATAGCGCTGCGCCCACGCTTCGATGTAGAGCACCATCGAGCTGTTGCCGATTTTGACGACATCCGCATAGACCGACAGTGTATCGCCGACCTTTACGGGACTGGCAAACAGCATCTCATTGACCGCAGCCGTCACAATGCGGCCGCCGGCCCGCTCCGCACCGGCAATCCCGCAGGCCAGGTCCATCTGCGCCATCACCCAGCCACCGAAAATGTCGCCCGCCGCATTGGTGTCGCCCGGCATGGCAAGCGTGCGCAGGGTCAAGGTGCCACGGGGCTCTAAAGGTTTTTTCTGATCGGCCATCTTGCTCTCCGCTGGGTCGCATCACTGTAAGCAAACCCACGCCACAAACCAAGCCGCTCTCCCGCGCTTCGCTTTTGTGCGCCCCATCCGATTTCCCCATTGAAGCGAAGTCATCCCTTTGCTAAGGCAACCC